>DCGA01000023.1:0-4521 GCA_002314465.1 bacterium UBA1790
AAATTTGAAAGCAATTCACAACTTAATGGCTAACAAGTACGACAAGCAACACGTTGTGTTCTAAGTGCAAAGATACTAAAAATTGGTAAAGAAGTTGTGTTACGTGGTGTTCGCTATTGTTTAGTCGCGGGCTTTCAGTCCGCTTTATGTGTTCTTTCCTCCCCGGCCTGCGACCGGGGTTAATATCGCTGGGGCGATGTGCCGCACATCCTGTGCTCACTCCATCAACAACATAAAGGCCTTTGAGGGTGATTTAAGAACATAAGTATTGTATTAACAACAGATTTTTCTGATTTCTCTGAAATGTTTTTTGTTCTTGTGTCTTATATCTGTCCACGAATAATAAGCTTTGTGTGGGTGATTTTTAGACTAAAAGAACAAAAAGACTATATAGCTTCGCGTGGGTGGTTTTTAGACATAACGACATAAAGGCCTTAGAGGGTGACTTAAGAACATAAGTATTGTATTAACAACAGATTTTTCTGATTTCTCTGAAATATTTTTTGTTCTTGTGTCTTATATCTGTCCACGAATTCTCACGAATAATAAGCTTTGTGTGGGTGGTTTTTAGACTAAAAGAACAAAAAGACTATATAGCTTCGCGTGGGTGGTTCGCCTCTCGCAGATCCCGCTAAACTCGCAGAGTTTTTATTTAGGACTGAAGCTGGGTGGGGCGCAGGAGGTGGCCGGTGAGTTTGTAGAGCGCGACGGCTACCACGACGATGACTATTGTGCCAACGATGAAAACGATGCTTGTTGCCTTGAGGGTTTCGTTGGAATTAGTGTTCTGGCTCAATGCGGTAAAAACAAGCACCATGAGCGCGAGGGCTATCTCGGTGGCAATGGCGCCAACGACGATGAGCACTTTGAGTATCTTTCTCCAGATGTCGCGGGAGGTATTGGTCTTGTGTTGTACGGGTTCCATATCAGTGATGTTTATACAAAAGAAAAGAGGTTATCAGCGTTGGCGGGGTGTGGCGACGCTGCGCTCGAAGGCGGGGTTATAGCGAATGCGCCAGGTGTCGTAGTAACATAGCAGACGCAGCAGGCGTGTCTCGAAGTCGGCCCACTGGGGGATATCTTCGCCCAGCCACGCTTTCTCGGCGAGCGCCGCTATGCGCGGGAACACCAGTTGCTCTACCTTCCACGCCTCGGTGCAATACTCGGTCCAGCAGCAGCCCTCTACGCCCATGAGGTTGTTCTTGTTCTGGACGCTTGCCGAGTCGGCATAGAGCGCTCCCTCATACACCTTCTTCACGGGCAGGATGCTCCTGCCGTGGGTAAGTTCGGTTTGCGTCGAGTCTTCGTGCGAGGTGAAGTAGAAGTAGCGTCCGCTTGAGTTTATCCACTTGTGGGAGTTGTCGATGCGTGCCAGCGGCATGTTGGGGCGCATGTGCCAACTCTCTATGATTCCGTCTTGCTCTTCAAGTCCCTCGGCTCCGCCGTCCCATCCTATTGCCTGTTTGCCGTGAGCGCGGCACACTGCTTGCACATGGCGCATGAACACCGTCTGCAGGTCACGCTCGGTCTTCAGACCGTTGTCTTTCATGTATTGCTGCACCGCCTCGCTCTCTTGCCACCACCGTGGCGCGCACTCGTCGCCGCCCACATGGATGTTGTGGCCGGGGAAGAGGCTGCACACCTCGTCGAACACCTCGGTGAGGAACTTGAACACCTGGGGCGTGGGTGCAAGCACATTGTTCTGACGGTTGAAGATTCCCCACGTCTGTGCTGTGTGCTTGGGTTCGTCGGGGGTGGTGCTGAACTCGGGATGTGCGGCAAGCACCGCCATGCAGTGTCCGGGGATGTCAATCTCGGGGACAACCGTAATGTGTCGCTGTGCCGCATAAGCGATGATGTCTTTTATCTCTTCCTGTGTGTAATAGGCACGGTAGGGGCGGTCGTAGTATTCGCCGGGGAACACGCCCTTGATTTCGCCTGCGCGGTAACTGCCCGTTTCGGTGAGTTCGGGGTGCGACTTCAGTTCTATGCGCCATCCCTGATCGTCGGTGAGATGCCAGTGGAACACGTTGAGTTTGTGTCGCGCGAGTTGGTCGATGAACTGTTTGACAAACGAAGTAGGGAAGAAGTGCCTAACCACATCCAGGTGCATGCCTCGGTACTGGAAACGAGGCATGTCGACAACCTCGGTATAGGGAAGTACAGGGACATCGCCCGGCCTTGACGGAAGCATCTGCAGCAGTGTCATCACGCCGTGGAAGGCGGCCTCGGGGGAGTTGTGGCCGGTGATGGTAATACCATGGGCGTTAACCCGCAGTTCGTGCATGGGAACCAGTGAGCAGTTGCCGCTATTGACCTTGCAACCGTTTTCTATCACGATGGCCGCATGAGCCTTGTCGGTAACGATGCGAAGCGGGAAGTTGAGATTCTCGTTGCAGTAGTCCACCACATAGCGCGCGGCCTCCGCGTCTTGCGACCACACCCCGGCGTTGCGCTCCAGGACATAGCGGCGGGTAGAGTCCACGCTTGAATGCAGTGGCGCGGGAATAATGGTTAATTGTGCTGCACATGCCTCGGAGAGGGCAAAGACAGCCAAGACTGCAACCAAGATATATTTAGAGATTAAGCCCATGTTCTTGCTGAAATTATCTATCGCAAAGTTAGTAAAAAATATTCAGTGCGCAAAAAAAAGCAAGGAAGCCTCACGGTTTCCTTGCCCTTTCCTTAAAAAACTAATGTTTAATTGCGTATATGTGAATTTTATTGCGTATGCATATTACATGCGGCGGCCCATCATGTCGTAGGTGACACCGTTGCGCACGATAACCACCTGGCCGTCCTTCATCATCTTGCGTGCCGAGGGCGCTGTGGCCTCAACACCCACTGTGGTGATGCCTGTGGGGTTCTCTCCGCGCAGTTTAGCCACGCACTTGTCGATTTCCTCCTGTGTGAGGTAGCCTTCGTTAACATACTTGTCCATGATGGCCTGCTGCAGTGTGGGCAGTGCTGTGCCAACCTCGGGATAGGTGTACAGTGCTGTTCCGCCTGTGTAGGCTGTGTGGCTTGCCTTGGCCTCGTCGAGGGTTGTGGCAGTATAGGTAGTGGGAACGGCATTCTCGCCCGAGGGGAGGATGATGGGGTCGAAACCGGTAATGCGCGACAGGGCGTAGCGCAGCTGGTTGCTGTGGCGATACTCCGATACCTGCATGTCGCTGGTGCGGTTGTAGTCGGCTGCTACTTCGTCGAACGATGCTCCGCACATTGCTCCCAGTACTCCCGAGAACACGCCTGTGCGGTCGGCACCCAGGTGGCAGTGGAGCTGGAAGGGAACGGGATGGTTGTCGTCGTTGACAAATCTCACGATTTCCTGTATCCACTGCGAGAAGCGAGCGTCGTCGGTGAAGTAGAGTGCGTAGTCATAAGAAGGGGTGTGTCCGTTGCCGGTACCCACGTAGAGCACGCGGTCGTTGGCGATAATCTCGCGATAGTAGTCGGGGATGGTCACGGTGTGCTTAACGCCGGCTACAGTGTAGGTGCTTGTTCCGTCCTCCTTGGTCAGGTCGCCCGAGAGAGCGATGTCGCACTTGATGCCTGTCTCGGTAGCGAGTTTGCCCACCCAGTTGAGGCGCTCATACTCGGTGTCGTACTGTGAGCGAGACGAGTGGAAGGGGTGGTAAGAGCGATACAGGTTCTTGGTGCCGGGTACCTGGCGGAAGTTGGAGATCTTCTCCTGGTCGACGCGGCTGGTGAGGTCGAAGTCGGCGAGGGGGCGAATGTACAGTGCGGTCTCCTTGCGCTTGAGCAGGTTGGCAACGTCGTCGTCGTTGAATGCGATAATCTGCTTCCATCCGTTAGAGCAGAACACGAGGTGCTCGGCACAGCCCTCTTCCAGGGTAGGCCATGACTGTGTTACATAAGAGTTGCCGTTGATGTGCTTAACGTTGAAGAGGAACTCGGGCTGTCCGCCGTTACCTGTCATCTCGATATTAGAGTAGGGCAGGGTGATGTAGAAGCAGTCGTCGCTATAGCCTGCGAGTACATAGTCCTCGTTGGTCTGGCTCCAGTTAGAAATTGAGCCGTAGGCATAAACCTTCTTCACGTTGAGCGGAGAAATAACGAAGCGAGAGCGAGCAGTAGAGAAGATGAATGTAACCTGGCGCAGGTCGTCGTCGAGGCGGTAGCAGTTGTTCTTCTCCTCGGTAGTGAACTTCTCGGCGTAGTCGCCGTCGAGGTGGGTGATGGTGATGGGGCTGTCGTTGGCAGCGTCGGTAATCTTGATTTCCCATCCGTCGGTGATGCTCGATTGCAGGCGGTCGGTGCTTACAGCCGAGTAGTGGTTGGCGTTCTTAATCTGTGCGGGACCCCAGTCTCCGCTTGAGAAATGGCTGTTGCCCATCACAGCAACATAGGTGATATTCTCCTTGGTGTAGGGCATGGGGCAAGTGAGTCGGCCCAGCGTGTCGGGGAGGAATCTCACTACCTGCGATGCGGTCTCGTTACCCACCACGAGGTAGATGCACTTGTCGTCCCATTGAGCAACCGAGTTGTCGAGGTACACGG
>DCGA01000023.1:4526-5879 GCA_002314465.1 bacterium UBA1790
TCCACCTGCAAGCGAAATGTTCTTGGTGGGGTCGGGAACCACAGTCTTGTCCTCGGCGGGAGCATCCTTGGTCTTGCGTATAGAGATAGCCTTGGTAGCGGGGTCGAAGATAAACTCGGCCGAGTCGCCCATCTTGGGAGAGTCGATCAGGGTAATCTTGTTGAGGGGTACCCATGTAGAGCCGCTGCCATACTCGTTGTCGGCATAGTTACAGCCAGTGCCGCCATAAACATCGTCGCGTGTATAGAGTGTCTTGTCGGCATTAGGCTTGAGTTCGCGCCATTCCCATGATGCGTCGAGGCCGTCGCCCCAACCATGCTTGAAGTACCAGTGCTGTTCAATCTCGCCGCCGCCCGAGAAGTCGGGGTTGGTCTTGAGGCGTATAGCATAGGTGTACCATGAGCCGCTCGATACCAGGGCAACGGTGGTCTCGGTGGTGCCCTTGTATACTACCTGGCTGTAGGTGGGGTCAGAGCCGGCCTTGGCCGATCCGATGCCGATGGTAGTGCCGCTGTAACCGCCGGCCTTGAAAGTGAATGTCCTGTTAGATGACGATGAAGTAGAGTTTGCCCATACCTCAATGGTGTCGCCGGGCTGAACGGTGAAATACAGCCAACGGTAGTCATTGCTTGACGAACCGTTAAACTTCATGCGCATTGTGAAAGTCAAAGACTCAGAAGCATCGTCCGAAGTCCAAGTCTTCTCCGAGCAAGCCTGGAAGATAGGCACGCGTTCGGCCGAAGAACCGTTGGTCACATAGGTGATGCCATACAGGTTGGTGGTTGTCCACAGAGTATCCTTGTCGTGATACAGGTTGGTGTCGGAGTAGTTCCAGAATTGGGAAGCACTCATCGTAGCAACACCTACAATCAATGACGCAATGAGCGCCATACATCGTGTAAAGGTTTTGTTCATTGTACTGTAAGTTAATGTTAATATTAGATTGAAATTTTGTTAGTCTTTTGCAAATTTAATATTAAAAACGGGCTTTTGTTCAACCCTGTTAAATTTTGGTAAGTGTTTGGTTGATGTCAAACGATTGATAATCAGTTAAAATGCATATTGTATATGTCAAAAAAAAGTAAGTTAAAAAGTAATGGGTTTTTCGATGTTTCGCGGTTACTTTTCACACACTTTGGCTATCATCGAATCGCCACCCCTGGGGGAGTGTGTTAAGTAAGTTGAAAAATTGACTGCTTGTTGTCTTTTTATGCAAGAAAATATGTATCTTTGTAAGTTAAACAAATGTGAATTATGAAACGATTGTTATTATCGGCATTGATATGTGCGTTGGGCGCGGTGAGCCTTATGGCTCAAGAGGCTGCCCAGGCTACATTTAAGAACCGCAGCCAC
>DCGA01000023.1:5903-6061 GCA_002314465.1 bacterium UBA1790
ATCAAGGAAGACGGAGGCCCGGTATCTCATACATTTGAGTTTACCAACACCGGCGACAAGCCTCTCATTATCGTTGAGGCTACAGCGTCGTGCGGTTGCACCCGCCCCGAGTATACCACCAAGCCCATAAAGCCCGGCAAAAAAGGTAAAATCAAGGT
>DCGA01000023.1:6118-6369 GCA_002314465.1 bacterium UBA1790
CGTTCCGCAAGACCGTAAAGGTAAAGACCAACGGACAGGAAGGCCGCACCACACTCATCATTGAGGGTACTGCGACACCCGCCAAGAAAAAGAAATAACCCCGGTGTAAGATGAGAAGTGCCGTTGCAATCGTCGCCCTGCTGTGCTGCACGCTGCTTGCGTGGGGCCAGGCCGAGGTGCACTGGCTGCAGACCGAGCATGAATTCGGCACTTTCAACGAAGAGAATGGCAGCGTATCGTGCACGATGAGG
>DCGA01000023.1:6406-13747 GCA_002314465.1 bacterium UBA1790
CGGAGACTCGATACTGGTGATTACCCGCGTGCAGAGCACTTGCGGCTGCACAGCAACCGAGTACACCCGCACCGGCATTGAGCCGGGTGACACCGCAAGCGTCACGCTCACTTATAACCCCGCCAACCGCCCCGGCTCGTTCAAGAAGGATGTGTATGTCTACACTAACGGCACTCCGCGCCGCTCACGCCTCACTATTAGCGGCAAGGTGATAGGCGCCGAGGTGACTGTCGACGAGAAATATCCGGTGCGTGCAGGCAACCTGAGGCTTGAGGTGGAAAACGTGCCCATGGGCGAGATGTATCGCGGCGCAACGCGCAACGCCTACATCAACACCTACAATGCAAGCCGCGACACCCTTGTGGTGACCGTTGACGGCAACCTCCCTCACGTGTCGCTCAATGCCGCCCCCGACACCGTTGCCCCGGGCGAGGCATCGGCAATCGTGGTACACTACGACACCCGCCAGGCTCCGTTGTGGGGCCTCAACGTCGACACCCTGCTGGTGATGAGCGAACCGCTGCATAACTCGTCCACGGCGATATCGGGTATCGCCCGTGTCTACGTCATGGCACAGGTGCTCGAGGATATGCGCAAGGTTACACCCGAGCAGCGACTCAAGGGACCCGAACTCAAGGTCAATGCCGAGAAGGTGATATATGAGAACATGCACCGTGGCACTGTCGCTACACAGGCAATCACGCTTGCCAACAAGGGCAAGGGCGTGCTCAATGTGCGCCGCTTGTGGTGCCCCGACAAGGCTGTGACCATAGGCCGCGTGCCCGAACGCATCAAGCGGGGCAAGGAGGCCAAGGTGGAGATAAGCGTTGACCCGTCAAGGCTCGAAGGCGATGTGCTCAACACCACATTAACGGTCATCACCGACGACCCCTACACGCCGCAGGTCACGGTAAGGCTTGTGGGAATGGTTGCCAAGGGTAACTAAAGCAAAAACAAAAACAGTGCCATCCTCGTGATGGCCGAAAAAAGATATATAGATGAACGACAACGAAATGAATAACATGAACTCAGAGTTTGCCAACTGTGACCATCATCCCGAGAATGACTATGCGGGACTTCAGGTTAACGCAGGTATTGAGCAGCCGCCCATGGTGAATCCCTATCTCAAGCGTAAAAAGCGCCCGCAACTGTCGGTAAACGACTATGTGGAGGGTATTCGCAAGGGTAATCCCGCAGTGCTGGGTCAGGCTGTGACTCTTGTTGAAAGCCTTGTGCCCGAGCATCAGATAGTTGCCCAGGAGGTTATCACCAAGTGCCTTCCCTATACAGGCAACAGCCGTCGCATAGGCATCACCGGCGTGCCCGGAGCAGGCAAGAGTACGTCTATCGATGTATTCGGCATGCATGTGCTCAATCAGGGCGGTAAACTCGCCGTGCTGGCAATCGACCCCAGCAGTGAGCGCAGCAAGGGTTCTATCCTGGGCGACAAGACCCGCATGGAGAAACTGTCAATCCAACCCAATGTATTCATTCGTCCCAGTCCCTCGGCTGGTAGCCTGGGCGGTGTTGCGCGCAAGACCCGCGAGACAATCGTCCTGTGCGAGGCTGCCGGTTACGACACCATCTTTGTCGAGACCGTAGGTGTGGGCCAGAGCGAGACTGCCGTTCACTCTATGGTCGACTACTTCCTGCTCATCCAGCTTGCCGGCACCGGCGACGAACTGCAGGGCATCAAACGCGGTATCATGGAGATGGCCGACGGCATTGTCATCAACAAGTGTGACGGTGACAACGTGGACCGTGCCAACCTCGCTGCAGCGCAGTTCCGCAACGCGTTGCACCTGTTCCCGCTGTCTCCCAGCGGTTGGCTGCCTGAGGTTATCACTTACTCGGGATATTACGAACTCAACATCGACAAGGTGTGGGATATGATTGACCGCTACTTTGCCCACGTTCGTGCCAACGGCTTCTTTGAGGAGAAGCGCCGCGAGCAGGAGAAGTACTGGATGTTTGAGACCATCAACGAGCAACTCAAGGCACGCTTCTACAGCGACCACGAGGTAGAGCGCATGCTCGAAATCAAGGAGCAGATGGTGCTCAACAACGTGCAGTCGTCGTTTGTCGCAGCAACCGATGTGCTTGAATTCTATTACAACAAGAATAAAATCAATTCTTAATCATGCTCAGTTGCTATGGAACACAGTTATAAATATCCCCATCCCGCAGTGAGTACCGACAGCGTCGTGTTCGGCTTTGACGGCGTGCACCTCAATGTGCTGCTTGTAGAGCGTCGCAACGAGCCCTACAAGGGCAAGTGGGCGTTCCCCGGCGGCTTCCTCAACATTGATGAAGACGCACCCGAGGGTGCCATGCGCGAACTACGTGAAGAAACAGGGCTTGAGATAAAACACATTGAGCAACTGGGTGCTTTCACTGCGCCCGACCGCGATCCGCGCGAGCGCGTCATCTCCATCGCCTTCTTCACGCTGGTGCGTGTTACCGAGGTCCAGGCAGATGACGATGCCGCCGGGGCACAGTGGTACCGCATTGACAAGTTGCCCGAGATGGCGTTTGACCACGCGCTTATCTTCGAGAAAGCCCTTGAGCGCCTGTCTCACTTCATCAAGCTGCGCACCGCTGACTTTGTGGGCGATGACTTCTCCTATGAGGAGATGGACGCCATTTACTACGCAACACTCACACGCTGATGGATATCACGGTAGAGTACGTTAAGGAACGCTTTGATTATTTCAATGCGTTGTGCTTTGACGGTTCTCTGCCCCCTGTGCCCATCAAGTTGAGCAACGCCAAGACTTTTCTGGGCATGTGCGCTTACAAGAAGCGCCGCACCTTACTGGGAAAGACCGTGAAATATGACTTCGTGCTGCGCATCAACACGCGCATCGACCTGCCCGAGCAAGAGGTCGAAGACACTATTCTGCACGAGATGATACATTACTACATAGGCTATAACCAGTGGACCGATACCTCGGCCCACGGCACCTTGTTTCGCCGCATCATGAGCGACATCAACACCCGTCACGGCCGCAACATCACTATCTCGCATCGCATCACTGCAGAGCAGCGCGAGCAAGCCCTTGACACACGCAAGCGCTGGCATGCCGTGGCAGTTGTAACCATGGCCGACGGCACTACCGGTATTAAGGTGTTGCCCCGCAAGGCCAGTTCCATTGTGCGTTACCACAATGTTGCCCGGCAGGCATCGGCAATTACCGGTGTGAAGTTGTACATGAGTTGTGACCCGTTCTTCAACCGCTATCCGTGCTCTTCATCGCTCAAGGTGCACCAGGTAGACCGCGACGAACTTATCCTCCACCTCAAGGACTCGCACGACATCGCTTGCGACGGCACCACTATCAAGGTGTCGCCCCGAAAGAACGAATAATGTGTGGCAATTGAGAATGGTTTCTTTGATTTTTATAAAAAAATCACTACCTTTGTGCAAGACACTATTAATTAACGCTTGAGATACTTTTTTATGAAACGAATTCACTTCTTGACTGCTGTATTTATGGCCATTGCTGCCATTGGTTTCATGTCTTGTGATGATGACGGGTTAAATCGCGAAAAAGACGTTGAGGAAACCTCTGTCAAAATCCAGTACAACACAAGTTCGGTAACCACAATCCCCACATGTATTATTGAAAAAGACATCAAGCCCTGCTTTGCCGGTGCTATTAAGTTGCGTTGTTCCCAGTTGACCGACATCAACTCGGCACACGTGGTCTTTGTAGCGTCGTCTCAACTTGATGCCAACAGCGAGAAACTCAACGCAGTGCTCAACAACGGTGGTGCTGTGGTGGTTGTTGAACCCGATATGGCTCAGTTCAAGGCATGGGCCGACAAGAACGGCCACTCATATATCTGTGGCGACACTGGAAAATACTCTTTCCTTGGAATTAGTGGCAGCGAGGTGTATATGCTCGACGACATCTTCGCATCCAACGATGTAGAGGAAGGTTCGGCAGACACCGTGAAATCTGAAGAAGCCGATAAATCGGAACCCGCAACAGCCTACAATGCTATCCCTATCGAGATAGGGGAAACCGTTGAATATTGCAATCTCAAACTCAACTCACTTGTAAACTGGCTCAACGTATGTGTCGATATGGGAGATAGCGCCAGCGAAGACCCTGCGATTCCCAAGACAATCAATGAACTCACAGGACTTATCGACGATGATAACTTCAGTATGCGTGTTACTCATTCCTATAATATTGAGTACAAGGATTATAAGATATGCTCAACCTTCGGTAGTGACGATAAGGTTACCCGTCATTCTACTGTAGAGTATGCGATTACTATCGTTCCGCTGTACGCGTTCCAGGAGACATCGGCCACAGGCGTAGGTGGCGACTATTACATCGTCAAGGCACAGTTCGTGGGCCACAACGGTGAGATGTGCCAGCTTTATCGCCGTTGGACATTCGTTGCCGTAGCTCATGCGTTCCCGTTCTACATGAAGGATATGCACGCCGAACTCACCCTTCTCGATAACAGCGGTAAAAAGATGTCGGGAAGTGACATTGTCTTCTGGCAGGAACCTGTTCCCCAGAGCACACAGAACTCCACATCTTACACCTCGGGTTTCTCGGGACAGTTCAACTTTAATATCCAGGGAGGTGTCAGTGGCGGCAAGCCCGGTGCATCTATCACTGTGGGCGCTGCGTTGACATGGTCTAATTCGCATACCACTGCAATGAGCGACCTGGGTATCGTTCTCAATACTGACCCCAATTCACGCAAGGTGACCTACGATTTCAACCTCAACAATGTCAAATATGACGACGAGTTGGAGAAGGCTATCCCGGCTGCGGGTCGCAGCGACCGCTACGACAACGCAAGTTGGTGCTGGCATGTGAAGAATACTACCGACGACAGCACTACTCCCCTCAAGCTGCGTGTAAACATTAAGCCCATCTACGGCTACATCTACCGTCACGCCACATGGTCTTGTGAGGGTAACACCAAGACTGTAAACGACCAGACAGTGAGATGCGAGACCTATACCCTCAAGGCTCCCGACCGCCGTCGCACTGGTATCATCTCCCTCAAGAGTACCAACAGCAACTACCTCACTAATGTCAAGGTTATTGATGCAACGAACAATGTGGTTGCTACATATACCTCGGCCTATGAGAAAAACTGTCAAATCATGCGTCAGGTTCCCATTGGTACTTACACGCTGACCTATGAGGTGCGTGACGGCGACACCGCCGAGTTGCTGGGCACTTACAAGATTACAAATGTAGTCGTTACTACAGCAAACACCACATCCAAGAGTACCCTCGACGGTGTAAAGATATAATGCGCCATGTATAGGTTTTATACATACGGGTTGATGTTGCTTGCCGTGTTGCTCGCGGCAACCTTCACTTCGTGCAACGACGAGCCATCACAGCGCGAGGGTACGACGGTGACATCGGTAAGAGGCGAAATCAACTCATTGATTCAGTCGTTTGACACAACATTCGTTGTTCCCATTGACGGGCATAAGATTAACAACGGGTTGAGTATAGACGCTGCGTCGCAGAAGGTGGAGATTCATTTCGACCTGATGTCGATTTATGTCTTTAGTGACGGTGATTTTGCCGGCGACTATTACCTTGTAACAGGATATGTCGTGACTCACAACAAAGACTTGAACACGCGTTATATAAGCAATAAGGATTACGTAGACTACCCCGATGCCGTTACACAGTATCTGGGTAAACTTGCGCTTAACACCGAGTTGCTCGACAAGGACGGCAAGCAGGCTGGCGCCGGCGACGCGTTTTTCCGCGCCCAGCCCAATCCCGAGACAACCATCGGGTCGACATCGTATACCAAGGGCTTTGATTTCACGCTTAACTTTGCTATTACGGCTGGTATTACCCGCGATAATAAAAAGAATGAGTATAAACTCACGTTCTTACCCATTTACCCGTCGTTTAATTGGAATAACAGTTCTAAACAGGAGTTGCCCGACATAGTTGTTAAACTCGACACCGATCCCGTGACGCGTGAGGTTAAGCACGTGTTCTCTACCTGCAATTATGAGACCATGGAGCCCACCGATTTGCCTGTGTTTACCAAGGGCGATTTGCGCGTCGATTTTTCGTGGATTTGGTTTGTTCCCAAGGGACACATGTCGGCCCGCGACTATTGCAACGATGGCATGAAACTGCGTTTCAAGTTTGACCCGCACTACTTCGTGAACTATACCACCACAGCCTCGACCAACTCGGCCGTGCACACGGTATATACCTATGGTTATGATGTGGGCAACCAACTGACCGATGCCGACCGCACTATGACCGTCGATTTCCCGATGCTCAAGCGCACGCCTGTGGGTACATTGCTGTTCAAGAACACTACCCGCAACTATGTTTCAAACGTGCGTTTTTCTACCATAGGGGCCATGGGTAACGAGGTGAGCGAGGCACTCGATGGAGTTGCCCTTGACCAGAACGATGAGTTGTCGCACTTGCTTCCTGAGGGGAAATACGATATCCACTACAGCATAGTAAACGGCGACACTGGAGCCTCGCTGGGCAACTTTGTGGTTAAGAACGTTGAGATTACCGGTAACAACGAGGTATCGTTAAGCACACTCAACGGCCAGCGTGAATGATACGAGCATAATTAAACATATATACGATGAAGGATATAGAAAGAATAAGAGTTAACTACACTGCCGACCCACGCCGCTATGAGGGTGTAACCCCCACTCGTCGCATGGGCAACAGCGGACTTGTAATGCCCGAGATGTCACTGGGATTCTGGTGGAACTTCGGTGCATATAATACTTACGGCGACTCACTCGACAAGATGATGTACGCCTTTGACCACGGCATTTTCTGCTTTGACCTTGCCAACAATTACGGTCCTCCCTTTGGCGCTGCCGAGGAGACTTTCGGCCGCATGATGAAGCAGTGCTTCATGCCTCACCGCCGCGAGATGATTATCACCAGCAAGGCGGGTTACGACATGTGGCCCGGCCCTAATGGCACAGGTTCGTCACGCAAGATGCTCATGGGTAGCCTCGATGAGAGTTTGCAGCGCATGGGGCTCGACTATGTCGACATCTTCTATTCTCATCGTTACGACGGCATCACTCCCATTGAGGAAACCATGCAGGCGCTCGTCGACATCGTGCGCAGCGGCAAGGCCATCTATGTGGGATTGAGTAACTATCCCGTTGAGAAACTGGCACAGTGCGTCGATTACCTTGAGGCCCGCGATGTACATCCTGTAATCTATCAGGGCAAGTACAACATGCTGAGCCGCGAACCCGAGGCAGGCCACTTGCAGTACTGCGATGAGCACGGAATGGCGTTCACCGCCTTCAGTCCCATCATGAAGGGATTGCTCACCGAC
>DCGA01000023.1:13762-20303 GCA_002314465.1 bacterium UBA1790
CGACAAGTATCTGCACGGCATCCCCGCCGACTCTCGCGCCGCCTTGGGCAATGCCGTTAGCAAGGCCGATGTTGATGCCATCCACGACAAGATTGTAAGGCTCAACGACCTGGCGCTGCAGCGCGGCAACACCCTTGCGCAGATGGCTACCGCATGGCTCATGCGCCGCAAGGAGGTTACATCGGTTATCATCGGTCCGCGCACAGTTGACCAACTCAAGGATAGCCTCACCGCACTCCACGTTGCGCCTTTCAGCGACGAGGAACTCACAATGATTGACAATATCCTTGCCCAGAAGTGAAAAGACTATTCCTCATATTGATTGCCTTGCTGGCTGTTTTGCAGTCGGCAGTGGCGCAAAAGTTGCCACCGGCCCTGCAGCAGATGCACCGCCAGGCCGATGCCGCGCTGGTGTCGCCTGTGGGACGCCAGCGTCCTCTCATTGGCGTATCGGCTACAACTTCCAACGGCTCGTCGCGCGTCTACGGCACTTACTATGATGCTGTGATACGTGCTGGCGGTATGCCCGTTATTATCCCGGTTGACACAACCACAGCCTATCTTGCCGAGGTGGTCAAGGAACTCGACGGCTTGCTGCTTGTGGGTGGCGTGGATGTAGACCCATCGTTCTTCGGCGAAACCGCCCACGAGAAACTCGGGGATGTCGATACTCTGCGCGATGTCAACGAGTTGAAACTCATACGCTTTGCTACCAATCGCAATATCCCCATCCTGGGTGTATGCCGTGGTGAGCAGATTCTTAACGTGGCACTTGGCGGCAGCCTCATCCAGGACATACCGTCACAGGTCGAGGACCAGAGCCTCACGCATCGGGTCTCGGCAGGGGCGCAGCGCATACACGCTGTCGACATCGTTCCCGGCAGCACGCTGCACAAGATTCTGGGCAAAACGTCGCTTGAGGTCAACAGTGCCCATCACCAGGCAGTGAAAACCCCTGCAAAGGGAGCGCACATCGATGCCACAAGTGCCGACGGTGTTGTCGAGGCAATCGACTTCTACCCGGTGCGTCGCATCCTGGGTGTACAGTGGCATCCCGAGGGATTCAAAGGCAGTGACGAGGACATGAACAAGATATTTGACTTCTTCGTGGGCGAATCGGCCCTCTACATGAAGGCTCGCGGCATCCACGGTCGTGTACTGTCGGTCGACAGCCACACCGATGCCCCCTTGAGTTTCACCCGACAGCACACCACACTGGGCGACCGTTGCGCTAACCGCGTGAACATTCCCAAGATGCAGGAGGGCTATCTCGACTCGCAGTTCCTTGCCGCGTGGGTGTGGAGCGACACTGTGGCTATGGTCGACGGCAAGAAGACCTATGTGGCACGTCCCTTCAACGACGCCACGTTCAACACCGCCTGGGCCAACACGTTGCATCTCATAAAGGTTACCAAGGAGCAGGTGGCGCGATACAGCAATCTGTGCGGACTTGCCGAGAGCGCCGACGATGTGGCTCGCCTCAAGGCACAGGGGAAGAAAGCCATTTTCATAGGCGTGGAGAATGGCCTTGGACTGGGTTACGACATCTCCAAGGTGAAGACCCTTGCCGACATGGGTGTAAAATACATTACCCTTACCCACACACGCGATAACCAGGTGTGCAACTCATCGACCAAGACCGCCGATTCAAACAAGGGACTTACCGAGTTTGGGCGCAAGGTCGTGAAGGAAATGAACCGTCTGGGTGTGATGATAGACTTGTCGCACTGCAGCGAGGGTACATTCTGGGATGTGATGTCGCTGAGCAAGAAACCCGTGATATGCTCCCACTCGGGAGCGCGCGTACTGTGCGACCACGACCGCAATCTCACCGATGCCCAACTTAAGGCTCTTGCCCAGCATGGCGGTGTGGTTCAGGTCGATGCGTTCCAAGGGTATCTGCGCACCGATGGCAAAGCTACCATCATCGATGTGATTGACCATATTGACCACGTTGTGAAAGTGGCGGGCATAGACCATGTGGGCATAGGCAGCGACTTTGACGGCGGCGCCGGAATCCCTGGTCTCAATGCCGACAACGACATGATAAACATCACCATGCTACTCATTGAGCGTGGTTACAGCGAACAAGACATCGCCAAGATATGGGGCGGAAACCTGTTCCGCGTAATGGCGGCACAGTGATATTAAACGATTAAGGATAAATTCAGTCATACTAATATGAAACGAATATTTGCGATACTTATGGCCCTTGTGGTCATTGCCTGTGGCTCAACAGCCATGGCACAGAGAATGCAGAACGGCAGTTACGGCACTGCCGGCTATATAAAGAGTGACGGCACGGTGCAGGACGGCAGTTACCGCACCATAGGCCACATCAAGAGTGACGGCACTGTTCAAGACGGCAGTTACCGCACCATAGGCCACATCAAGAGCGACGGCACTGTGCAAGACGGCAGTTACCACACCGTGGGCCACATCAAGAGCGACGGTACGGTGCAGGACGGCAGTTACCGCACCGTGGGCCATATCAAGAGCGACGGTACGGTGCAGGATGGCAGTTACCGCACTATAGGCCACTTTAGCGGTGTAAAAAAAGAGTGGGCTGCGGCCTTCTACTTTTTCTTCTTCTGACACACGGTTCACATAGCATAAAATAGCGGAGGCTACCCGATGGTGTAGCCCCCGCTATTGTTTTCTGGCGGAAATCCGGTATTTAGCCGTTATTTCTTTGATTTCTTTTTCTTCTTTCCCTTGCCGCGCTCGTCAATGACTTTATAGGTCGAATACTTTGATCTGTCGAACTTGAGGATGGCTGGATTTGTAAGTTTCTTGAGGTTTGAATAGAATACCGACAAGATGGTGATAATGCCTTTTTTCATCTTCATGCCTTTAATCTGGAATGTTTTGCTGTCGATGTATAATTCCATGGGCATGCCTTTCATCTTGAACGAAATCTTATACTCGGAACCCGACTTCTTCATCTTGGCGTCTGTTAACTCCGCTTTGATTTTTGGGTTGTCTTCATTAAGGCCGTTAGCAATAGCGTAGGGCATTATCATAATAGCCAAAGCCTCTTCGCTGTCTTCAATTGTCAGAGTTTTTTCCTTGGTATTAACCGTATAGTCGATACCGTCGGTAATCCAGTCTTGTTCGTCGTCAAGTGAGGTGTAAGCCGACACACCGTCGGTGGCAAATTTTGCTGTTTCTCCTATGCCTATAGACTTTATCGCTACATTGCCGGTAATACCATCCTTTATAGGCAACACTTTAGTGGCCTTTGCCAGGACTTGTTTCATAGTTAAATCTTGAGCGCTTGCAGTAAAGCCTATGGCAAGCAGCAGCAGGGCAGTTACAAATTTCTTCATAGTTGTTATATTTTTAGTTTTTATTGTGCAGGTTATTATTTTTTGCGACTATTTGCCTTGTTGGCGTTGGCAAGAATGATTTCGATGATTCTATTCACGTCATCAATATCGATAACACCGTCACCGTTCATGTCGGCACAGTCGAAGTTAAACGGGCTTGGGTCTTCGCCCAGCATCTTGTCGACGAGAGCAGCAACATCGCTGATGTCGACTGACCCGTCTTCGTTGACATCGCCCATGTCTGGAGAGAAGATTGTTAATCTATATCCCGGGCCTACAGGATCACCAGTCATCCAGCATCCAAATCGCGGAATAAGCCAACCGGGCATTATCATATAGATTTCTTCGGAGATGCAGTAGGAATCGTACACACGTGTTTTGTTGTACGACCCGCTTAATACCCAGCCAGATACACCGGTTACATCGGAATACTTGGTGCTGTCGGGTAGTGCATATTCATTTTTAGCCTCAAGGAAGAGGGTCTTGCTGCTGGTAGTGCTATCGTTATCGAGCATGTGGTAAACAACGGGCTTGTTGGCATCGACACCCGGTATCCTTGAATACACTAACGTTGCGGGAGAAACATCGGGAACGCGCGGAGACGCCTTCTTGAGTTTCAGGAATTCCACAGCATCGTTTGACTCAACGGCAAACGGCAGCATCACATTGCCCCAAGAATTCTCGGTAGTTACTTCATAATAAACGCCGTTGTACTTGAACGAAGGGATTGAATCGGTAGCGAGGTTCTGTCCCCATTGATGATGTCCGTATAAGTCGCTTTCGGTACTTATGTTGCTGTTTAACTCGAATGTGAGTGTACCTAGGCTGAATTCCTTGGCCTGACGTGTAGCCGAGTATCTGTCGCTGCCCTTGTAACTGTAGCATGTTGGCAACAAGGTTGTTGCTGCCGGAGCGATACCGAGACTGCCAAATACCGCACCCTGGTTGTGGTTAGCGGTAACGTCGCAGGTCGAGAAGAGATTTTGCAGTCGTTGGCGTATCTCTGTCCTTTGCGAACCATGGTTGTTGTATCCCGCAATGCCGCCGGCATAGCCTGTGGCAAATACCTGGCCGTTGTCGGTGTAGCAGTTGTGAAGGATAGTGCCGGTCGACTCGTAGACATCGTCGGTGGTAGTACCCATACCTACAATACCGCCCACATTGTATTTTCCCTTGAAGTAGAAATCGGTAACACCCAGGTCGTAGATTGCGGTGAGGTTACCGGTGTGGCCAAACAGCCCCACGCAGTTAAGGCTCTCGTTGTTGCAATAGAGACCGCTGATGGTGTGTCCGTTACCACGAATGTGTGCCGCGTCAAGCGAAACGTTGTCGTTGCCAATGGGTGTCCACACGCGCAATTTGCTCACCGTTGATTGGTCGAGAGCACCATTGACAAGCACATTGTCATTATCAACGATATCGTTTAGTATCGAGCAACTTATGTGGTTAATCTCCAGATTGTTGACCTGCTGGGCAATCCAGTAGAGGTTGCCGGCATTCTTGATCTGGTAAACACCTTCAATGACTTCGGGTTCCTCGTAGTGAACCTCGCCGGGCACCTTGTAGCAGAAGCCCTTTTCGTCGTAGTTGTGTGACGGCGGCAGGTCGTCGGCTGTGTTGTTGTAAACCGTGAGTACCGAATCTGTGTTATGGCAATAGTAGGTGTTGTGCCTGTAAACGATTTTGTCTTCGCCTTGTGTCCACACGGGGCGCATGTCGGTACCAAGTTTCTGATACCAGCCTGATGAGTTGGGGTATTCTCTACTGTTCTGGCTTCCGTTCAGCAGCCAGCACAGGCGTCCCGACTTCACATCCTCGTTGGTAAACAACTCCGGATTAGCGGTATTATCCCAACAGTTTTCCATCTGAGGACTCTCAGGAACGCTCACTGTGTGTGTCGTTCCCGCGCCTGCATTCCAGCAATTCTTGACAACAGTTTGCGGAGAACCGACGCAAATTATGCTGGCAGCGTTGGTGGTGCTGTTGATTGTGCCCAGGTTGTAGCAGTTGGTAATGGACACAGAGAAGATGGGGTAGTAATTGGGAGCATTGACACCTCCAACGATTCCGCCAACCCATCCCTGGCTTGAAAGCGAAGCCTCATTACCGCAGTTGGTGATCTCCACTTTCAGTTCCTTGGGGGTAGAAGCCGGGTCGACGATACAACCGGCGATACCACCCATATAAAGCGGGCTGCCGCTAAATGACACATTGGGACCAATAATGAGGTTCTTAATTACTGCACCATCACTAATGCAACCGAAAAATCCGACATTGCTGAAAGTTTCTCCCTTTACTTTAAAGTTGTTGATGGTGTGGCCGTTGCCGTCGAATGTACCGACGAAGGGTACCTCTTTGGTTCCTAAGGGTTCCCAGTCGCCTCCGTACATATCGATGTCGCATCCCAGTACAGCATGGGCATTGGGAGTAGGTGTCAGGTATTCGGTTCCCCAGTAAGATGTTCCGCCTTCTACATAGGCTTTAAATTCAATGAGGTCATGTACACCGTTGATGACATAGCATCGGTCGTCACTGTCAAATCTCACGTAGGAACGGCAAGCCTCGCAGAATATAGTCTGTGTTGTCGGCAACAGGGGACCTAAGTGGTAACTGGCATGATTGTTGTACCAGTCGTGGCCTACGCTTCCCATACATGTTTCTCTGTGCTTGAACACGGCTGGGCTGAAAAGTGTGGGGCCGAAATCAATATTGCTTCCGTCCATATTCATCTTCTGTCCCCATACACCCATTCCCGATGCTGTTTGCAGTTCAAGTGCCACCTGGCCCGACTTTACTTCTTCCTGGGTGCGGTAACCATCTTTTTTTTCAGGCACACCGGTGTTGGCCATATAGAGGTTGCTCTTCATGCTTCGGTTGTCAGATTCACAACCGAAGAGCGCCCCTTTGGTATGGTTGCTCCAGAAAGTGGGATCGGGGGCCGAAAGTGTGCCCTCGCTGAAGTTGAATGAGCAATCGCTCTTAGAGAGGTCTCCGATAAGGCCACCCACGATGCCGTTTGCTATGATATTACCCTTGTTGTGGTTGTTGAAAATGTAGCAATTAACGGCAATGCCCGCAATGCCGCCTGCCCTTGTGTCTTGAACGTGTACCGAACCGATGTTGGTGTTGTTCATGATTTGCACACCATCGGCCCTTCCCACTATACCACCGGCATAGTCCGAACTACCGCTGTTGGTTGTCGGGCTGATGGG
>DCGA01000001.1 GCA_002314465.1 bacterium UBA1790
CTGAAAGAAATTACGATAAATTATTCTAAATTAGGCTGCGCGAGGGTGTTGGGACTGAAACTAAAATAATTAAAATAAAATTTTTGTTCTTAAAGCGCTCTCAACGGTTTCTTTTGTTCTTATGTCTAAAATTCCCGGGCGTGTGTCAAAATTCCCAGGCGTATGTCAAAAAACTACTGGGTGGGGTACAAAAAATGGGGCGGCACTTCTCAGTGGCGCCCCACAAAATCTACAATCTATAAAAACATAAAAATGTTGTATTGTTGTTGAATGGACAACTGCCATTCTTGTGGTCTTGATTTGTGCCCGTTGGACGGGCTGGTGGCTGTTATGCCTCGGTGGTGTCGCCTACTTTGTCGTAGGGAATCATTGCGAGCATTTCGCCGAATTTCTTCGCACCGTCCTTGAGTTGCGGAGCAACCATCTTGGCCATGAAGAAGGGAATGTCGAGTTCGAGCATCGCAACCTCGCTGGTAGTGTTCTCGTCGACTTTCTCAAGTTCAATCTTGAGGGCAAACTTCACCGGAGAGTTGTTTGCGCTGTAAACGATGCGTGTAGGCTCTACGGTTTCCTCTTTGTCCACACCCAGTGTGATGGCGCCCATGGGCGACTCGATAGAGATGCTTTCCTCGCCAAACTTTACTTTGTCGAGGTGTTCCTTGGCTTCGGGTGGCAGTTCGTTGGCACGTTCTTGAATAACCTTGAGATACTTCGCAGGGTTAGTGAGGATGCCAAAGATAGTTGTTATATTCTGGTTGATGCTGTGAGCATCGCTCTTATATGTCTCCATTTGGTAGGCGTTATTGTTAGTCTAAAGTGGTTTCGCCGGGAACCCAGTGTGCGGGATCCTCGCGCCACTGCTGCAGAGTGGCAATGTCGCTCTCCTGTATGTACTTGGTCTTCACCGCAGCCTGAATCATTGCGCTGTAGTTGCTGATGGTGATGAGTTTCACGTCAGCCTCCTCAAATGCCTCGGCGGCAACGGGGAACTCATAGGTGAAAATTGCCACCATACCCACTACCTCGCCACCGGCGTCTCTCACAGCCTGTGCGGCCTTGAGGCTACTCTTGCCTGTAGACACTAGGTCTTCTACGATTACCACCTTCTGACCGGGCTTGATGTTACCCTCAATGAGGTTCTCAAGGCCGTGGTCCTTGGGTGTCGAACGAACATAGACGAACGGGAGATTCAGTGTATCGGCAACGAGTGCGCCCTGTGCGATTGCACCGGTAGCAACGCCAGCCACCACCTCGGCTTCGCCAAAATTCTCCATGATGATGCGAGAAAGCTGCACCTTGATTAAGTTGCGAACATCGGGGTAAGACAAGGTCTTGCGGTTGTCGGTGTAAATGGGAGAGTTCCATCCTGATGCCCATGTGAACGGCATGTCGGGCTGAAGTTTTATTGCACTGATTTTAAGCAGTTTCTCGGCGAACAATAAGTCTATCTGTTTCATTTCGGGACTTGATGTTAGGTTACGGTTGTAAAATATACTGCAAAGGTAAGGATTTTTCTTGATACGAGCACTTATTGTGCCAATGATTTTTTAGCTTTTTTGCGATAATGATGCTAAAAAGTTTATCGGCAGGCAGGAAGTGCGGCCTTGACGAAACGTGCATTGCCGAATGAGTCGAGCATCACGGTTGCATCCTCAAATCCTTGCTTGGTGAGCAAACTTGCAATTTCGCTACCATACTTGCGATTGATTTCCAGATATATACGCCCTCCGGGAGTAAGCGCATTGGCAGCATATCGTGCTATGGCACGGTAAAACCTCAACGGGTCGTCGTCGGGAACAAAAAGGGCTGTGTGAGGTTCGTAGTCAAGCACATTGTTTTCCATTCCCGAGCGCTCGCTTTCGCACACATAAGGCGGGTTGCTCACAATGATGTCAAGAGGCTCGCAAGGCAAGGTCGTGAGCTTAAGCGCATCGGCTTTTAGATATTGTACTTTTGCTTTGTTTGTAACGGCGTTTTCCTTGGCAATGTCAAGGGCATCTTGTGAGATGTCGATGGCAGTAACCTGTGCCCACTTGAGGGCAAGTGCCAGTGACACTGCAATGCATCCGCTGCCAGTACCTATATCGAGAACACGCAAGTCACTATCGGGATTCTCGTCGACAATGATGTCAACGAGTTGCTCGGTCTCGGGGCGCGGAATTAGGGTAGCGGGTGTTACTGTAAATTCATGTCCGTGAAATTGTGCTTTCCCAAGTATGTACTGGATGGGCTCGTGGGCAAGCAACCGCGAGGTGATATCGTGGAGTTTCTCGGAGAAAAATCCTGGCAACTCATGATCGCCCCGCAGAATCATGTCCACGGGTTCGTAGTTCATCACGTGCTTCATCACGAGACGCCACATGGCGTTGATTTCGCCGCTGTCGGTCGAGCCGCTGAGCGCCTGCTTGAATTGAACTGTTGCTTCGTTTACTGTCATGGGATGTAATGGTGGTTTTGCGATGCCAAAGTTACATCAAAAACGGCAAATATTTCCTTTTTGCAAGTTCAAAAACCGCTGTTCTGCGTTAAAAAGGTGTAAAAATGTGGTTTTAGTGCTTTATTCTCTTAATTTGTTGCTTGAGTTTTGTCGTTAAATATTAATTTTACATCGTGAAATCATGCGCTTCTTTCTACATTAATGAAAAAAAGTGAGGAGTTCATAGATTTTTTTTGTAATTTTGCAGTTTGAAATACAACAATAATACGAGATGAAGAAAGGTATTCTGATATATACGCTCATGATGTCGCTGGTAGCGATATCGTTAGGTTCATGTAACAAAGATGATAGTAGTAGTTCATCTGATGTCATTTACGGCACAAGCACAACGAGTGCGCTTGTTACGAACTTCACACTGAAAGAGAACACTAAAATTCTCAACGGCCTTGACTCGATTCACTTCACCATCGATCAGGACAAGAAGATGATTTATAATGCCGACTCACTGCCTATGGGCACCGATGTGAGCCATCTGCTGTGTGACGTGTCATTCGGTACAACAGTTTCAAAGGCCGAGTTTGTGGTGGGTGGAGGTACAGCCATTGTTCAGGATACAACCATCAAATACAGTGATTCGATGACCGACAGTATTGACTTTACCGGTCACGTTACGCTCAATGTCACTTCATCTGACGGTACTTCGTCTAACTCTTACCGCATTTATGTTAATGTTCACCAGGTAGAGCCCGACTCAATCGTGTTTGCTCTCAACGACCGTCGCGACCTCCCTGCAGCCGGCGACGACAACTACGCCGTGGGTATGGCACAGATGGGCGACACTTATTACAGCATGGTTAACAACAGCAACGGTCGTTACCTCGCCACTGCCGAGACTCCCTCGGGCAAGTGGACATCGCAGAAAGTTACATTGCCCTTCACTCCCGTGGAGAGCAGTTTCGCTGCTACCACCGATGCATTCTATATGCTTGACGAAGCCGGTAACCTTTACACATCGGGCGATGCACTGTCATGGACATCGACTGGCCAGGTGTGGAGTCGCATCATAGGTGCTTACGGTGACCGTCTTTTAGGCTTGTCACTTGTCGACGGTACCTTGTGCAACGACGAGTATCCCCGTCGCAGCGATTTTACCCCCACAGCAATCCCCGAGGATTTCCCTGTTGTAGGGTCGTCTCAACTTATCAACGAGACCAACGAGTGGACTACAAGTTCGGTTTCGATTATGTTTGGTGGTCGCAATGCCAGTGGCAAGGTTGTAGACTCGGTATGGGGTTATGATGGCAAGACATGGGGTGACCTTAACCACTCTTATGAGAGCGAGGTTCCCGCACTTGATGGCGCAATACTCTTCCGCTACTGGACCTATAATGTGAACTCATATTCACAGCATGCTACAGCCAAGGCCTCATGGGTAATCATGGGTGGACGCAATGCTAACGGCGAGTTCAACCGCAATACCTACATCTCGCGTGACATGGGTATCACATGGTATGCAGCGTCGACAGCAATGGAGATTCCTTCTTACATGCCCTCGTTCTACAGAGCACTGTCATTTGTATGCAACGAGAAACGCAGTGTCGACAAGGCACCCAAGCGTGTGAGCCAGTACATTACCGAGTGGGATGTTCCCTACGTTTACATCGTGGGTGGTTTTGACTCGAAGGGTACATTGCTCAACAATGTGTGGAAGGGCACTATTACCCGCATGACATTCAAGCCGGTTTACTAATCAATAACGACAATCTCGCTGATGAACCGAATAGCAACGATAATAGCACTTGCCGTGATGGCGTTGTGTGCGGCAACCGGCCAAGCACAGGACTACCGATATGAGGTGGGCCCATCGCTGGGTATCACCGGATATCTGGGCGACGTTAACGACGGCAACATGTGGAAGCACCCCGGCATTACCGGCGGCGGTGTGTTCCGCTACATACTCAACAGCCGTTGGGCTGTGAAGGGCAATCTGTGCTATGCGGGAATCAGCGGCAACAGTGCCGACATCGACAGCAAGTTTCCCGATGAGGGAAAGTATGAGTTCAAGTCGACGCTCATAGACCTGGGTGCACAGGTGGAGTTCAACTTCTTCCACTTTGGCTCGGGTCCCTCTTACAAGCATTACAAACGCCTCTCTCCCTACCTTACAGTGGGCTTGGGTGCAGTGATGTCGACAGCCGGCGGTACCAACGTGGCTTTGTCGCTGCCCATGGGTGCAGGTGTGAAATACAAGCTGAAAGACCGTCTCAACGTGGGCTTTGAGTTCACGATGCGCAAGTCGTTTGGCGACAAGATTGACGGCTTGACCGACCTGTATGGAGTCAAGCACGGCGTAGCCAAGAACACCGACTGGTACTCGCTGGCGATGTTCACGGTTACTTATGAGTTTAGCAAACGGTGTGTCAAGTGCCATTATATAGATTAATGTGTGACTTGAAGCACCACAATTAACGAAGAAAGAAAATGTCTCTGAAAGATAAAATAGACATGAACCGCTTGCCCAAGCACGTGGCAATCATCATGGACGGCAACGGACGCT
>DCGA01000013.1:0-902 GCA_002314465.1 bacterium UBA1790
CCGTCGCTTTACCGCTTATGTGGAAGAGCACATCGGCGACGAGCAGGTGACTCCATCGGTCGATGTCGACAGCGAACTCTCGTTCAAGGAAATCAATAACGACTTCCTGCGCACCATGCGCTATTTCAACCCCTTCGGCCCCGAGAACCAGAAGCCGCTTTTCGTTACACGCAACGTCAAGGACTTCGGCACCAGCAAACTCGTGGGACGCAAACTCGAGCACATCAAGCTCGAACTGGTTGACAGCAGCAGCGACCGCATCATGAACGGTATTGCGTTCGGTATGGCTCAGTACTTTGAGCACATCACCTCGGGCAAGCCCTTCGACATCTGCTACACGGTAGAGGAGAGCAAGCACCGCAACACCACCACTCTGCAGCTGCAGGTCAAGGGGATACGCTTGTGCGAGGAATAACCGCGCGTTGAGCGAGGAATGTAATCGTTGATAATCGCTACGACTATGCCAGGCAAGGGTATGTCCATCCACGAAATCCTCAAGAAATACTGGGGCTACGACGAGTTCCGCCCGTTGCAGGACGACATCATCAGGTCGGTCCTCGACGGTCGTGACACGTTGGGCCTTATGCCCACAGGAGGCGGCAAGTCCATCACCTTCCAGGTACCTACAATGGCAATGGAGGGACTGGCGCTTGTTGTCACCCCCATTATTTCGCTCATGAAGGACCAGGTCGACAACCTCATTGCCCGTCGCATAAAGGCCACTTATCTGCACGCCGGTCTCACCGCTGCCGAGGTGAAGCGCACCTACGAGAAGTGCATGTATGGCAACTGCAAGTTCCTGTATGTATCGCCCGAGCGCCTTGCCTCCCAGTCGTTTATCGACCACGTTAAGCGCATGCCTGTGTGCCTCATTGTTGTTGACGAGGCTCACTGCATTTCGC
>DCGA01000013.1:917-9970 GCA_002314465.1 bacterium UBA1790
GCAGTGGGGCTACGACTTCCGCCCCTCGTTCCTCAACATATCGTCAATCAGGAAAGTTTTCCCGCAGGTTCCCGTTCTTGCCCTCACCGCTACTGCGACTCCCGCTGTTGTCGACGACATCATGGAACGCCTCGAATTCAAGCAGCGCAATGTGTTCAGCAAGAGCTTTGCCCGTGACAATCTCTCTTATGTGGTGCGTCACACCCACGAGAAGATGGCCGAACTGGTCCACATCCTCCAGCGTGTGCCGGGCACTGCCATTGTGTATGTGCGCAGCCGCAAGCGCACAAAGGTCATTAGCGACCACCTCAACCTTAATGGCATAAAGGCTGACTATTACCACGCCGGGCTGAGCATCGAGGAGAAGGAAGACAAGCAGAACAAGTGGAAGACCGACGAATGTCGTGTCGTGGTGGCTACCAACGCCTTCGGTATGGGCATCGATAAACCCGACGTGAGGGTTGTGGTGCATGTGGATGTCCCTAATTCCCTTGAGGAATACTACCAGGAAGCCGGCCGTGCCGGTCGAGACGGGAAACACTCCTATGTGGTGCTGCTTGTGTCGAGCACCGACTCGCGCACCCTGCACCGCCATGTCACCGACTCATTCCCCGAGAAAGACTTCCTGCGCACCGTCTACGAGAGGGCATGCAACTTCATGCATGTGGCTGTGGGATGCGGCTA
Source organism: bacterium UBA1790 (assembly GCA_002314465.1). Taxonomy (GTDB): domain Bacteria; phylum Bacteroidota; class Bacteroidia; order Bacteroidales; family Muribaculaceae; genus Sodaliphilus. The sequence goes on from DCGA01000013.1 coordinate 1,602, forward strand.
TGACCACCAGTACGACTTTAATTTCAACCTTTTCTGTCGCACGTTTAATCTCCCGGTTCTTCCCACCCACAGTGCGCTCAACATTCTCACCCGTGCTGGCTACATTAGTTTCATCGAGGAGGTTGAAGCCCAGTCGCGAGTGATGATTCTTGCCGACAAGAACGAACTCTATGAACTCCACACTACCACGCCCTGTGCCGACCAGGTGCTGCAGGCATTGCTGCGCATCTACACCGGACTCTTTGCCGATTACGTGTTCATCAACGAGGACGTGATTGCCTACCGCACTGGCATAGATCAGGAAACCATCTACAATAGCCTGCTCGAGTTCACACGCATGCACATCTTGCATTATGTGCCTCGCAAGCGCACTCCGTTCATATATTTCCCAACGTCACGCGAGGAGCCGCGCTACCTGCGCTTCCCCAAGGCCGTCTACGAAGACTTGCGCCAGCGCATGCAGGAGAGGGTAGAGGCGGTGCTCAGTTACGCATCCACGGGCGTACGTTGCCGTGAGGCTGCCTTGTTGGCCTACTTCGGCGAACTCAACCACGGTGACTGCGGGCATTGCGATGCGTGCATTGAGCGCAAGAAGCAATCGTCGCACACCAGCACCGATGTGCAGGAAGGCGTCCTCTACATGACGCAGGTCAAGCCGCGCACTATGCAGGAACTCATCGACACGCTCTCGTTCTCTCGCGACGAGATATGTGACATGGTGTCGTTCCTCGTCGACGAGGGATACATACTCCATCTTCCCGACGATACCTACAGCAATCCCGAGCCCCTCAAGTAAACACCCTTGATTCCATTAGGTTTTACCTGAAAAAGTAGTCCGGATACTTCGTCCAGACTACTGTTATCCTTTGGATAAAACTCATTTTTCAGTGGCTTTTAGGTGTATTTTGTTTCAAAAAAAGGAACAATAGTCCTAAATCGCATTTTTTTTATTCAAAAACAGTGCAGTCTCAATTATTTTTAGTAAATTCGTGGTGTAAATCATTGAACTTTACATATTAAAAATTAAATACGATGAAACAAAAAATTAAAGACTTATTCAACGAGAAATTTGGCACCAATGGTGTAATGTATGCTTCGGCTGGCCGCATCAATCTTATCGGTGAGCACACCGACTATAACGGCGGTTTCGTATTCCCCGGTGCTATTGACAAATATATCGCTGCTGAGATCAACGTGAACGGTACCGATAAGGTTCGCGCTTACAGTGCCGACCTTAACGATTACTGCGAGTTTGGCCTTAACGAGGAGGACGCTCCCAAGGCTCAGTGGGCACGCTACATCTTCGGCGTTTGCCGCGAGACCATCAAGCGCGGTTTCACTGTTAAGGGTTTTGATACAGTTTTCGCAGGTAATGTACCCCTGGGCGCAGGCCTTTCTTCATCGGCTGCTCTCGAGTCTTGCTTTGCATTTGCTCTTAACGACCTTTTCAACGATAACAAGATCGAGAAGTTTGAACTCGCTCTCATCGGTCAGTCTACAGAGCACAACTATTGCGGTGTGAACTGCGGTATCATGGACCAGTTCGCTTCTGTATTCGGCAAGAAGAACTGCCTCATGCGTCTCGACTGCCGCTCACTCGAGCACGAGTACTTCCCCTTCGATGCTAAGGGTTACAAGCTCGTTCTGGTTGACTCTAAGGTTAAGCACGAACTCGTTGACTCTCCCTACAACAAGCGCCGTGAGTCTTGCGAGCGCGTAGCCGCTAAGCTGGGCATGGAAACCCTGCGCGATGCCGACTTCGCTATGCTCGAGGCTGTTAAGGGCGAAATCAGCGAGGAAGACTACATGCGTGCACGCTTCGTTATCGGTGAGAAGCAGCGCGTACTCGACGTGTGCGAGGCTCTTGAGAAGGGTGACTTCGAGACTGTAGGTGCTCGCATGTACGAGACCCACAACGGTCTTTCTAAGGACTACGAGGTAAGCTGCGTTGAGCTCGACTTCCTCAACGATGTTGCCAAGGAGTGCGGCGTTACAGGTTCTCGCATCATGGGCGGCGGCTTCGGCGGTTGCACCATCAACCTGGTTAAGGACGAACTCTACGATGCATTCATCGAGACTGTTAAGGCTAAATTCAACGAGAAATATGGTCACGAGCCCGTTATCTACCCCGTGGTAATCAGCGACGGTGCTCACAAATGTGTTGATTAATGAATATTGAAAAGAAAGTGGTTGTCTCGCCCCAGGGCGGGATAACCCTCTATACTATCACTAACGCAGCCGGTGCAAGCGTTACCCTGTCTTCGCTGGGCGCAGGCATCGTGGCTGCAAGTGTTCCCGGCCAGGATGGCTCTATGGCCGACGTGGTGCTGGGTTATGACAATGCTGCCGACTACTTCGGCGACGGACCTTGCGCTGGCAAGACCCCCGGACGCTATGCCAACCGCATTGCGCTGGGCAAGTTCAGTATCGACGGCAAGCAGTATCAGCTCGCTATCAACAACGGCCCCAACGCCCTGCACGGCGGCCCCAAGGGATTCTGCAACCTCATCTGGAATTGTGAGGTAGAGGGCACTACAGTGGTGTTTACTCTTCACAGCCCCGATGGCGACGAGAACTATCCCGGCAACCTTGATGCGACAGTCAAGTACGACTGGACCGAGGACAACGAACTCAAGATTGCGATGAGCGCAGTGTGCGATGCCAAGACCGTTATCAACCTTACCAACCATGCTTATTTCAACCTGGCTGGTGAGAACGCAGGTTCGGTGCTCGACCACACCCTGCAGCTCGCTTGCTCGCGCTTCCTTCCCACCGACGACACCCTCATCCCCAGCGGCGAGATGGCATCGGTTACAGGTACACCCATGGACTTTACTGCTCCCAAGGCACTTGGCCTGGACATCAAGCAGGATTTCCCCGCGCTCATCTATGGCAAGGGATATGACAACTGCTGGGTAGTTGACGGCTACGAGCCCGGCGTACTCAAGAAGGTGGCAGTCCTCACTCACGAGGCTTCGGGTCGTGTACTCGAGGTTTCTACTACACAGCCTGCAGCCCAGGTCTACACCGGCAACTGGCTGGGTGGCTCTCCCGTGAGCAAGAGCGGTCGCAGTTACAACGATTATGATGGCGTGGCTATCGAGTGCCAGGGCATGCCCGACGCTCCCAACCACGACAATTTCCCTTCACAGCTTCTCGAGCCTGGCCAGACCTATAGCCAGACCATCGTCTACGCTTTCAAGGTGAAATGATATATGTGCTTCGGGGGGAACACACGCTCCCCCCTGAATGCATTTCCTGGTAAACCCTAAAACAAAATCGATTAAACGAATTTATTATTATTTTTTTATGAAACCTACATTATTTGTACTCGCCGCCGGTATGGGAAGCCGTTACGGCGGTTTGAAGCAACTTGACGGTCTTGGACCTAACGGGGAAACAATCATGGACTATTCGATTTACGACGCCATCAAGAGTGGCTTCGGTAAAGTTGTTTTCGTTATCCGTAAGGACTTTGAGGCCGATTTCCGCGAGAAGATTCTCTCAAAGTACGAGAACCACATCCCCACAGAGGTTGTGTTCCAGAGTGTTAACGACCTCCCCGAAGGATTTACATGCCCTGCCGAGCGCGTTAAGCCTTGGGGTACTAACCACGCTCTCCTCATGGGTAAGGACGTGATTAACGAACCCTTCGCAATCATCAACAGTGACGACTACTACGGACGCAACAGCTTCGAGGTTATGGCTGCCGAACTCTCGGCACTCCCCGAGGGCTCAACCTCACACTACAGCATGGTTGGCTTCCAGGTGGGTAACACCATGAGCGAGAGCGGTACAGTTTCTCGCGGTGTGTGCGAAACCGAGAACGGTGTTCTTACAGGTGTTGTAGAGCGCACTGCTATCGGCTACAACGAGAAGCACGAGATTTCGTTCAAGGACGAGAACGATGTTGAGCAGATTCTCGACTTCGAGACTCCCGTCTCAATGAACTTCTGGGGCTTCACTCCCGATTATTTCAAGGCGAGCGAAGACTATTTCGTTAAGTTCCTCAAGGAAAACATCGACAAGCCCAAGAGCGAGTTCTTCATTCCCTCTCTTGTTAACGAACTGGTAGAGAACAAGACTGCCGAGGTTAAGGTACTCACAACCACTTCTAAGTGGTTCGGCGTTACCTACAGCCAGGATCGCCCCGAGGTTGTTGCTAAGTTTGCACAGCTCCACGCCGACGGTGTTTATCCCGAGAAACTCTTCTAAGATTTGATTTGGCCGCAACGGCCATGCGATAATTACAACAGGCTGCCCTCACCGGCAGCCTGTTTTTTTTCATCTCTCTTTTTTAGACTATAAGAACATAAAAACTAAAAAGCTACGCGCGAGTTCTACGATAGTCCATATCCCCCCCACGAAGCCCAATTTCTTATAATTTGTCGTAATTTCTTTCAGTTTAAATCCCCTCGCGAAGCATTATATTAATTATTTTAATTCGTTTCAGTCCAAAATAACATCTGTTCTTAAATCACCAGCCAAAGCTCTTTTGTTCGTATGTCTAAATAACACTGTCGCGAAGCTTTATAGCCCTTTTGTCCCTTTTAGTCTAAAAATCCCCACCTCGAAGCTTAATTTTAATTATTTTAATTCGTTTCAGTCCAAAATAACATCTGCGAGTTCCGCGAGTTCTGCGAGAGGCCAAACACCCGCGCGAAGCCTAATTTAGAATAATTTTGGATAATTTCTTTCAGTTCTTGATAATCCCCGCGCGAAGCCTAAAATCCTTATGTTCTTAAATCACCCTCAGTAGCCCTTCTGTTCTTCTGTCTAAATAACACCCGATAACACCCGCGCGAAGCCAGATTCATTTCAGCCGAAAAAATCACCTTTCATTTCTTTATTATCTCACTTAATTTTATTAACTTTGCACTACCAGTGTGCATGTGGCACATTGTTAAAAGATTTAATGCGTGATGAATACCGCCAGTGGCTCTCCCGAACTCATTGATAAATTCGTTGAGTTCTTGAAATCCAAGAAGTTACGCAAGACGCCAGAGCGTTTTGCTCTCTTGGAATATATAGCCACAGTACCCGGTCATTTCACTCTTGACATGATGCAGCAGCATGCCGACGAAAGCGGTTTCCATGTGAGCCGCGCTACCATCTACAACACGGTGAACCTGCTCGTCGAGGCACGCATGCTCAGGCGACACGACATCGAGGGACTGCCCACACAGTACGAACTTGCGTCGACACCGCCTCACTCTCATCTCATTTGCACCACCTGCCACAAACTCAAAGAGGTGCGCGACAAATACTTCATTGCGTTCATGAACACCCGCAAGTACAATGCTTTCAACACCCAGTACTATTCACACTATGTGTTTGGTACTTGCAGCACCTGTGCCCGCAAGCGTAAACGCAATGCCGTTACAACCAAGAAAAAATAAATATTAAACTATAAATAACTTATTATGAAAGTTGATGTATTGTTAGGCCTCCAGTGGGGCGACGAGGGAAAAGGTAAAGTAGTGGACGTTCTTACACCGCGCTACAATGTCGTGGCACGTTTCCAGGGAGGTCCCAATGCTGGCCACACCCTTGAGTTCCAGGGTCAACACTATGTGCTGCGTTCTATCCCTTCGGGCATTTTCCAGCACAATCAGGTTAACATCATTGGTAACGGTGTGGTACTCGATCCCGTTCTCTTCATGGAAGAGGCTGTCGACCTCGAGAAGAGCGGCGTTGACATCAAGAAGATTCTCAAGATTTCGCGCAAGGCCCATCTCATCATGCCCACTCACCGTCTGCTCGATGCTGCCAACGAACGCCTTAAGGGCGACGGTAAGATTGGTACCACTGGCAAGGGCATTGGTCCCACTTATACCGACAAGGTAAGCCGCAACGGCTTGCGCGTGGGCGATATCGACAACAATTTCGAGGCTAAGTACCAGGCTGCCAAGGACCGCCACTTCGCACTTCTTAAAGCTCTTGGCGAGACTCCCGACGTTGCCGAACTCGAGGTTCGCTGGATGCAGGGCATCGAGTTTATCAAGCAGTTTGATATCATCGACAGCGAGTTCTACATCAACAAGCAGCTCGCTGCGGGTAAGAGCGTTCTGTGCGAGGGTGCACAGGGCAGCATGCTCGATGTTGACTTCGGTAGCTATCCTTTCGTTACATCTTCAAGCACGGTGTGTGCAGGTGCTTGCACCGGTCTGGGTGTTGCTCCCAGCAAGATTGGCGAGGTTTACGGTATCTTCAAGGCTTATTGCACTCGCGTGGGTGCAGGTCCTTTCCCCACCGAACTCTTCGACGAGACTGGTGCCGAGATTCGCCGCATAGGTCACGAGTATGGTGCTGTAACAGGCCGTGAACGCCGTTGCGGTTGGATCGACCTCGTTGCTTTGCGCTACACCATCATGCTCAACGGTGTTACCCAGCTCATCATGATGAAGAGCGACGTTCTCGACGGCTTCGATACCATCAAGGCTTGCGACGCCTATGAAATCGATGGCAAGGTAACCCGCGACTTCCCTTATTCTATCGAGGAAGGCATCAAGCCCATCTTTACCGAGATTAAGGGTTGGAACACTCCCATGAGTCATTTCACAAGCGAGACTCAGTTCCCCAAGGAGTTCAACGACTACATTGCTTACCTTGAGGAAAAACTCGGTGTACCCATCACCATCGTTTCGGTTGGTCCCGACCGTGAGCAGACCATCATCCGCAACAAGAAATAATAACATTTACAAGTAGACCATGTGGGCAGCACCCATAACTGCCCATATGGTTATATATATTTGTTCATTAACCTTTTAACCATTTAACCCTTTAACCATTTAACCCTTTAATAAAAAACTATGGCAAATGTAAAACCATTCTGTGGCATCCGTCCACCGAAAAACTTAGTGGAAAAAGTGGCATCTAAGCCCTATGACGTTCTCTCAAGCGAGGAGGCTCGCGATGAGGCTGCAGGCAACGAAATGTCTCTCTACCACATTATCAAACCCGAAATCGATTTCCCCGCTGGCACCGACGAGCATGCACCTTGTGTATACGACAAGGCTGTGGAAAACTTCACCCACTTCAAGCAGGCTGGGTGGCTCGTTCAGGACACCGAGGAGAAGTATTATATCTATGCGCAGACTATGGACGGCCGCACTCAGTATGGTATCGTCGTGGCTGCCAACGTCAACGACTACCTTGAGGGCCGCATCAAGAAGCACGAACTCACTCGCCGCGAGAAGGAAACCGACCGCATGCGCCACATCCAGGTAAATAATGCCAACATCGAGCCGGTGTTCCTCGCTTTCCCCACTAATGTTGTGCTTGAGGACATCATCGCAACTACTGCCAAGTGCGAGCCCGAGTACGACTTTGTATCCGAAGACGCTATCGGCCACACTCTGTGGACAATCAGCGACAAGGCTACTATCGATGCAATCACAACTGCCTTTGATGCAATGCCTTACCTCTACATTGCCGACGGTCACCACCGCACTGCTGCCGCTGCCCATGTGGGCGAGGAGAAAGCCCAGGCCGACCCCAACCACAATGGCGCCGAGGAGTATAACTACCTCCTTGCTGTGTGCTTCCCGCAGTCACACCTCAAGGTCATGGACTACAACCGCGTGGTAAAAGACCTTAACGGATACACCGACGAGGAATTCCTCGCTAAGGTAGGGGAGCACTTCACTATCGAGGATAAGGGTGCCGAGGTTTATAAGCCTGAGGCTTTGCACACATTTGCACTTTACCTTTCGGGCAAGTGGTACAAACTCACAGCCAAGGAAGGAACCTACGACGACAACGACCCCATCGGCGTTCTCGACGTGACCATCTCAAGCGACTATATCTTGCGTGACATCCTCGGTATCACCGACTTGCGCACCGACAAGCGTATTGACTTCGTGGGCGGTATCCGTGGCCTCGGCGAACTCAAACGCCGTGTCGACAGCGGTGAGATGAAGGTTGCCCTCGCGCTTTATCCCGTCACTATGCAGCAGATCATCGACATCGCCGACAGTGGCAACATCATGCCCCCCAAGGCAACATGGTTCGAGCCCAAACTCCGCTCGGGACTCATCATCCATTCCCTCGACTAAACACAGTGTGAACTAAGTGATAAAATAGGGGAGTGCATCAATCGATGCACTCCCCTTTACTCATCTTCAAATAGAATTGTATTAGCGCCCTACGTCCTTACATTTTCATCCACCCTCGCGCAGCCTAATTTAGAATAATTTTGGATGATTTCTTTCAGTTTAAATACCCCGCTCGAAGCCCAAAAACATATCCGCGAGTTCCGCGCGTTCTGCGAGAGGCATTCCACCTTTCATAATTATCCGTGAGATCTGTGCGAGGAAAAACCCCTCGCGAAGCTTTAATTTAGAATAATTTTGAATAATTTCTTTCAG
>DCGA01000149.1:0-5679 GCA_002314465.1 bacterium UBA1790
GTTGCTCAGGTACTTAAAAAGTTTAATTTATAATAGTGTTGCGGAATTAAGGATAAACAAAACTATAGCGAAAAAAAGACCAATTAACACTCATTTTTAACATTTCGGAGAGCAAAACGGCGTTTTTAATCGTTAAAATAATGAAAAAAGGCGGCTGGCGACATCGGCAAGAATTTCGGAAAAATGCAGATTTTACAAGGGTCTTCAATATACTTGTTATTATAAATATGAGAGGAATATTGTAAATTTTTCTAAAAACACTTGCATAAATCAAAAATTTTCCTCAATTTTGCAGAGTATATGTGTGCGCGATAAAAGAGACCGCGCTGCGAAACAACTCATAAACAAAAACACAGAGAGACTAATTACCAATTTTTTTATAAACTAACTCACAAAATTGTGCGTATGAAAAAACAATGTGTACTGTTAGCTGCGCTGGCAATCGCATGTGGTGCTCCCGCTACCCTGACCACAAGTCAGAGCAACGTGGGCTTTACAGCTGTTGCGCAGAATAACAAAGTGTCTGGTGTCGTTAAAGACGCCAATGGTGAGCCTCTTATCGGTGCGACCGTGATGGTTAAAGGTACCAACCGTGGTACAGCTACCGACGTAGACGGCAAGTACAGTATCAACGCTCCCGCAGGAAGCACTCTCGTGATCTCTTACATCGGCTCTAAGCCCATGGAGGTTAAGGTCACAGGTTCTTCGCTCGACGTTACCCTGGCCGACGGTTCTAACGCCCTCGATGAGGTTGTTGTAACCGCGCTCGGTATCAAGAAAGACCGCAAGTCGCTCGGTTATGCCGTTGACGACCTCAAGGCCGAAGAGCTCATGAAGAACAAGACAGCCAACGCCATCAACTCTCTTTCAGGTAAGATTGCTGGTGTTAACGTAACTCAATCATCAGGTGCTGCTGGTGCAGGTGCTCAGATCATCCTTCGTGGTGGTACATCAGGTTCTGAGTCTCGCGACAACCAGCCCCTCTTCGTTGTAGACGGTATCATCTACGATAACTCTTCATCGGTTATCGGTAATACTGCTTTCGACGGTAGCGGTAAGGCACAGACAACAACTTCTAACCGTGTAATGGATATCAACCCCGAGGATATCGAGAACATGTCTATCCTCAAGGGTCCCGCCGCTTCAGCGCTCTACGGTTCACGTGCAGCCAACGGTGTTGTCCTCATCACTACCAAGAAGGGTAAAGCCGGTACAGTTGAGGTAAGCCTCAACGCTAAGTACATCTCTTCTCGCGTTAAGACTCTGCCCAAGGTGCAGAATCAGTTCAAGCGCGGTTACATGGAGGAAATGTATGCCGAGGACGGTACCTACAAGGGAGTTGCTTACCGCGACCTCAACAGATACAGCTCATGGGGCGAGGCTATCGGCAACGAGCCCACTTATGACAACGCCGGCAACTTCTTCCAGACCGGTGGCGTGTGGGATACCAACCTGAGCATCAGCGGTGGTAACGAGAACGGTAACTTCTACCTGAGCGGTTCTTACTACGACCAGACCGGTATCGTTCCGAACACTGGCTACAAGAAGACTACATTCCGTTTCAACGGCGAGCAGAAGTACAAGATCTTCACTTTCAGCGCTAACGCTGCTTACAGTGACGCTCGCACAGCTCGTACACTTACAGGTGCTGCCCTCTATGGTTCAAGCGGTACTGGTGCCCTCTATGCAGTTTACAACTGGGCTCCCACTAACGACATGACCCATTACCTGAACGAGGACGGCAGCCGTTACAAACAGTTCAACGACCTTCAGAACTGGGACGAGGTTGACAACCCCTACTGGATCATCAACAAGAACAAGATGACCGACGCTACAGAGCGTTTCACTGGCGGTTTCAACGTTAAGGCCGACATCACCGACTGGTGGTTCATCAACTACCGCATGGGTGTTGACTCTTACCTGCAGAACAACTACAACTTCGTTGCTCCCAACGGTGTTTGCAAGCAGCTCTGGCAAGAAGGTATGATGAGTGACAACGACATGAAGTATCGCTATCTGTCAACCAACCTGATGACCAACTTCAACAAGCAGTTTGGCGACTTCAACGTTAACCTCATGCTCGGTACTTCTACCGACTACACTAAGACAAAGCGTAACTACCGCATGGGTTACCACTTTGCTTCTCCCTTCTATTCATTCGGCAACGTTGCCGACAACGACAAGAAGTTTGAGCAGAGCATGAGCCGCAAGCGCCTCGTTGCTGCATTCGGCGAGTTCCGCGTAGACTGGCGAAACGCCATCTTCTTGACCGTTACAGGCCGTAACGACTGGACTTCTACCCTTCCCATCGAGAACCGTTCTTACTTCTATCCCAGCGTGAGTGGTGCTGTTGCATTCACCGAGCTCATGGGTGAGGCTAAGCCCGAATGGCTGTCATTCGGTAAGGTTCGCGCATCTTGGGCTAAGGTAGGTAAGGATACCGGCGCTTATGAGACTGCAACTTATCTGTGGCCCGTAGGTACATACCTGGAGGGTTGCGTAGGTCTTGGTAACACCTGGACTCGCGGTAACCCCGTCATCAAGCCCGAGATGAGTAACTCAACCGAGGTTGGTCTGGAACTCCGCTTCCTCCAGAACCGCTTGAAGTTCGACATCTGCTACTACAACAACAAGTCTTACAACCAGATTCTTTCTCCCCGTGGTCCCCAGTCAACCGGTTATATCTTCTGCTCTATCAACGCAGGTACAGTATATAACAAGGGTCTTGAAATCAGCCTGAGCGGTACTCCCGTACAGACTAAGGACTTCACTTGGGAAACCGGTATCAACGTAGCCGGCAACCGTGGTCGCATGGAAGACCTCCCCAAGGGTATGGATATTATGTACGTAACCGACGTACAGTATGGCGGCGCTAAGGCTGCTACATTCTCAGGCGGTAGCTTCATGGCTATCTCTGGTGGCAAGTGGGCACGCAACCCCGAAGGCAAGCTCCTCCTCGACGAGAACGGCATGCCTACATCTGACAAGAGCGCAACCACATTCGAGGTTGGTAACCGCGAGGCTAAGTTCACTGGCGGTTGGAACAACACATTCACTTACAAGAACTTCTCACTCAACATGCTGTGGGAGTTCCGCGTTGGTGGCGATGTATTCAACGGTACAAAGTATGCGATGACCATGAGCGGTGTTAGCGAGTTCTCAGGCCAGTTCCGTAGCGAGCCCCTCACCATCAGTGGTGTTGTTGAGAAGGGCAAGGATGCCGACGGCAACGTAATCTACAAGGATGTAACCAACACTTGGGAGCCCGGCAAGACTTACGAGTACAACGGCAAGAAGATGAGCGGTTACAACATCATCAAGGGTTACTACTGCGACCAGTACAACTACGAGACTCGTAACTGGATCACCAAGGTTAACAGCCTGCGTCTGCGCTCTATCACTCTGAGCTACGACCTGCCCAAGGATCTCCTTGCTAAGACTAAGTGCATCAAGCGCGCGTCTATCTCGGCAAGCGCTACCAACCTCCTTCTCTTCACCAACTATGACGGTGATCCCGAGGTTGCTGCATCAGGTGCTGGTGTAGGTGGTTCAAGCTCTGTAGGCTTCGACTACTGCGGTGTTCCCGCTACTCAAAGCTTCTCACTGGGTGTAAACCTCACATTCTAATCTTTAAGGATTGTTGAACTTTATAACAATAGAATAATATGAAATTATTAAAATCAATTATATTGTGTGGTCTGGGTGCAGCAGCGCTGTCACTCACATCGTGCAACGACTGGTTGGACGTCAACACCGACCCCAACACTCCTTCGGCACAGTCTACACCTTATGAGCTGCGTCTGGCTCACATTGAGTTCTATACTAACAGCGGCCACTCTTTCGCTGACTGGCGTACAAGTATGCAGTGCGGTGACTGGACTCGCTACTATGGTGGCGGTACTTACTGGTATGTTTCTTACTGGTGCCCCACAACTAGTCCCGTAACCACTCCCTATCAGTGGTGGTTCGTAGGCGCTTACTGTAACGTGCCCGACATGTATGAGAAGGCAATGAAGGACGAGAACTGGTACTATGCTGGTTGCGCTAAGATCATCGAGGCTTACGGTACAATGCTCATGGCCGACCTCTACGGTGAAATGCCTTTCGACGACATCAAGACTGGTAGCGCTACTCCCGAGTACAACACTGGTAAGGAACTCTACCAGCGCTGTCTCCAGAGCATCGATGAGGGTATCGCCCTCTTTGAGAAAGGTGCTCCCGATCCCTCTAAGCCCGCTCTCTCAACAGGTGACTGGTGGAACAAGGGTGATGCAAACAAGTGGCTCAAGCTCGGTTACTTCCTGAAGGCTCGTTGGCTCAACAAGCTCAACAAGAAGGGTGCCGGCAAGTGCGAGAAGGATGCCGATGGTGTTTACACTACTCTCAAGTATGATGCCGACCTCATCCTCGCTTGCCTCGACAAGGCTATGCAGAGCAACGCCGACAACACTGTTATCAACCACACCGACGACAACGGTCCCACAATCGACAACCTCGGTTGGGCAGAGCCCGTTGACTACTCTCCCATCTACTCTGTATGCGGTATGAACGCTGGTTACATGGTAACCAAGATTCTCGAAGACAACATGACCAACTTCGGTGGTTATGGTGTTGAAGACCCCCGTGCCGACCACGTAATTCCTTGGGCTTATTGCGCTTACACTAAGGACAACAGCGCTGCCGACGGCCTCAAGTGGAAAGACGGCTGGCGTCGTTCTAAGGGTGTCGACATGCAGAGCGGCCTCAACGGTGCCGGTGGTCCCCTCCGCGCAGCTTACAGCGCTGACAAGGGTGGCTGGTACATCAACAGCACAAACGTTGACCGCGCAGGCGATACTGTATATGTAGAGGCTACAAGCGAGTCTAAGGGCTACGCAGCTAAGCAGGACCTCCTGTATCGCCGCAACGGTACAGACGGCTCTAAGGAGTCTGGTTCATTCTACAGCCGCGTTTCTGCTCCCACTTACGTAGGTACTTATGCCGAGGCTTGCTTCATCCGCGCTGAGGTTCTCGTCAACAAGGGTGACAAGGCTGGTGCATTCGAGGCTTACAAGAAGGGTGTTAAGGCTTCTATCGAACTCATGAACCAAAAGCTCAACGTATGGTGCCAGGAAGATCCTTCACTCAAGGATTGTCCTTCATTCACTCCCATGGTTCAGGCCGACATCGACAACTACCTGGCTAAGGGTATCGGTACAGCTGCCGACATCACACTCGGTCACATCATGGTTCAGAAGCGTATTGCTCTCATGTACGACCTCGAGCTGTGGAACGACATGCGTCGTTACGACTACAATCCCGCTATCTTCTGGGGTTGGGCAGTACCCGATTACTACAAGTATGACAACGACTGCTCTAAGCGTCTTCCCCACAAGGATTGGCGTCGCTGGTGCCAGTGCTCACACGAACAGAACTACAACGCTAACAACCTCAACGCTATCGGCGCTAAGGTTCCCGGTGCTCGTCTCAAAGACTCTGAGGGCAACGACGTTGTATGGTACAAGCAGGACGACATTTATGAGATCCCCGTATGGTGGGATAGCACACAAGAGTAATACTTAGAGATTATTCTAAACGCTAAATAACAGGGCGCCCCTCCTCACCGAGGGGCGCCCATTTTTTGTTAAAAGGTGAATTCCTGCCCATCAAGATATCCCATACCTAAAGGCATGGACACTC
>DCGA01000149.1:5720-5859 GCA_002314465.1 bacterium UBA1790
ATTCGCCTCCTGCATGGCTGGCTACCATCTCTCATACCTAACGGCATGAACTACACACCACCACATGACACATACCATAGCTGTAGGGACGACGCCCCCGCGCCGTCCGCCAACACACAGGGCACCATCCGCAGCGCCA
>DCGA01000032.1:0-8794 GCA_002314465.1 bacterium UBA1790
GCATTGCCCTTTCAGGGCGCCGATGTTGCTTCCTTGCCGTGAGCCAAATCGGGAGGTCCCCTCGGCTGGGTGCGGCATTGCCCTTTCAGGGCGCCGATGACGCTTCCGTGCCGTGAGCCACATCGAGGAAGCGATGCCACTTGCTCACGTTGTGTTTGTTGGCCTGCAACTGCTTGTCGTTAATCGACAACCCACGCGGGGTTGTAGGCCTTCACGTCGCGCTTGCTCAGGTAGAGAGTCTCGCCGGTGGGAATGTTCACGCGATAGGTCTTGCCGCTGGCGTTAGGCAGTTTTGTGCTGCGTATCCAGGGATTGGCATCGCGCAGTTGGGCGTAAGTTATACCCTCACGCTTAGCCCAGTCGATCCAACTTGCCACCGAGGTCTTCACCTCAACCACGCGGTAGTCGCGCGGATGGTAAAGCTGCACGGTCTTCATGCTGTAGCCATATCGCTTGGGGTTCTCCATAACGAGTTTATAAGCCATGATGCGGAAAACGTATCTTGAAGTCTCGGAAACCAGCTGTAGGTCGAATGTACTGCCCTGCCCCTGCTTAGAGAGTTCGCCGTTGATGCGGCCCATACCAGCATTGTAAGATGCGAAAGCGTTAGCCCAGTTGCCATAGTGCGAACGAGCTGCCTTAAGGTACTTGCAAGCCGCGTAAGTAGACTTAACCGGGTCGCAGCGCTCGTCGACATCATCGTTCACCTCGAGACCGTACTGGCGTGCTGTGGCGGGCATGAGCTGCCACAAACCCACCGCGCCTGCAGGCGACTTGATGGCAGGATCCATCATGCTCTCGGTCACTGCAAGGTAAAGCAGGTCGAGAGGCATTCCCTGTTCCTCGAGAATGGGAGCCACGAGCGGGAAATAACGGTTGGCGCGCTTGAAGCACGACAGCGTGGTGGTCTGGCCGTAGACAATCGACGTCATCTCACGGTCAAGGCGCTCGGCCATGTCGAGGCGGTCAAGCGAAACGGTATCACCCGCCAGCACCATGGTCTGCGGGAGGTCGGGGATTGATGTGGTAGAAAATACTACTCCATAGGGGTGCTGAATAGCGTCGTAGTTGTGATACTCGTTCACAACCTGTGCGCCCGCCCCCATGGCCATAGCAGCCATAGCGACCGGCAAGAAAAGTTTTGCTGTTTTCTTCATATAGGTCACTTAATTGTTATTGGAATTATTCTCCGCCCGAGATGATGGTACCATCGCCACTTGTGCCATGGTCGACGCGCTTGTAACGGATGATGTTGATGTCACCGCTCAGTTTGTATTTCTTTCCGTCGCTGCCCTCGGCCTGGATAACGTAATAGTAGGCACCGGCAGGACATTGCTTGCCGCGATAAGTGCCGTCCCATCCCTGCCAGGGCTCGCTGAACTCGGTAATCATGTTGCCCCACTTGTTGAAGATGCAGCAGTGGAACTTAACGATAGAACGGTAAGACACCTTCCAAATGTCGTTCACACCCTCGCTTGTACCAGGAGTAAAGACATTGGGGCACACGAGTTCGCTCTCGCCGATGTTAACAGTATAAACATCGCTGTACCACTCGCAAGTACCGGCGGCATTGGTGGCATAGAAACGCCAGTAAGAGATTCCCGCGTCTTCAAAGACCTGGTCGACCTCTTCCTGGTTGAGACGAAGTTCCACATCGTTGAACTCGATATCGCGCGACATCTGCCACTCCTTGTGAACAACAGCATCGGTACACAGAGCGGTGAAAGTGATGTGAGCGGGAGCAGAGCCGCCAAGGGTCTCACCTCCCAGCTTCTTCTCATTGTCGTGCTCCTTGTCTTCCTGTACCACAATTGTACGCACGTCGATAGCAGCAGTAGAATACATGCCGGTCTCGACACTCTGAGCCTGTCCCTCCCACAACTGGAGGAACTTGTCGCCGCTTACGGTAAAGGTAGTGTTGAGCGTGGGAGCAGGTATAGCGATTGCGTTCTTAAACGAAGCCAGCGGTTCCACTATCTCCTGTTCGAGCCAATGCATATCGGGCTCTGCCTCTTCTTCCTCGTCCTCCTCGTTACCGTTGGTAATGTCACCGCCCCACACAAGGTTGTTGTAACGAAGCGTGAGTCCACGGTCAAGGACTGTGCGCACACCAGTGATGGTGTAATAGACGATATCGGGGCACAAGCCCTCGACATGGATTGTGGCAGTGCCGCAGTCGCCGTCGCTTTCAACACTTGCCGAAGTGAGAGATAGCCTGAAACCAGAGTAGTCGGTTACCCAGAAGTAGAAGCGGCTGGTGCCCTCCTCGATGACATACCCCTTGTTGGGGATAAGTTGTGCAATAGAAGTTGTGAGTCCTTCGTGCTGTACCGTGGTAAGTTCCTCGGCATATCCTCCACCCATCTCGCCATAGGTGTACCATGTGACGGGATTCTCGGTGTCGGCAGTGTAGGTCAATCCCACACCATCGGTACTATAGAGTACATAAACCCTGTTGAGTCCTGTATTGGCCGCAGGCGTTTCCTCGTAAACCTGATGGGTATTGCCAGTGAACTGAAGCTCGGCATGTGCAAGCAATGCAGTAGCCAAGGCAAGAGCCACAAAGAGATATTTAATTTTCATCATTATCGAGCTATAATTGTGCTTCCACTATGTGGAACTATTAAACTACAAAAGTAACTATAATAACGCAAAACTCCAAATATTTATTGTGTGCAAGACTGCGAAAGGCCAAAAAACCATATGCCACTTACACAAAGACAAAGAATCACAAAGATTGGGACCAACCTCGTGAAGCACGTGTGAGCGAAAACGCATGAGAAAGAAATAACAAAAAAGATTGTTTTAGAGCAAACAAGTTTGCAAAATGATTATTTTACCATAAAAAACTTTGATTTATTAAATAAATATGCTAATTTTGTAACGCATTTGAGAGCATTTGCTCATTTGCAGTAATAAGTGACAAAACTGTTAATACAATTTATTGTGTTGCGCATCACAAGAATGTGCACGCAAAATTGCAGTTAGAGAGAATCATTAATCAAATATATGTTTTATTAAAATCTATTTTTATGAAGAAAAGTTTACTCATCGCAGCAATGATGCTTGCAGGCGCAACAATGTTTGCACAAGAAACAGTTATGGTAGGTGACCTGTCACGCCCCATGCCCCAGAGCAGTTTCCCCATCTGGACATACTACGAGTGCAGTGAGTCGGAAATGGTCTACACAGCCGATGACCTTATCAACCTCGACGCTGGTGCTATTTCAAAGATGGAATTTGCCGTTATCGGCGGTCAAGACCTCCACACCCACATGACACTGTGGGTGGAGAACACCGAGGACACCAGTGTGGGTGACACCCCCTGTTCAACCGACAACATGCAGATGGTTTATGACAACTCAGACCTGTACCTGAAGAAATATGATGGTGCAACAAAAGATGACCCCGCTTACATGGAATTTGCATTTACCGAGCCCTTCCAGTACACAGGCGGCGGTATCCGCGTTCGCATGGCTTCGATTTCTTCTTACTACTGCGGGTCAACCTTCAACTTCGTAGCCGACGGTAACAAGATTACCCAGCATGCAGGCACCAAGAACGGCGTTATTAAGTATGGTTATACCCAGGCAGGCATGAACTACAAATCGGGCGGCACCCAGTTCCCCGTTGTTAAGTTCACAGTAACCAAAACCACAGGCATCACTGCTCCCGTTGTAGAGGATGTTAAGGAAGTAACTTATTACAACGTATATGGCCAGAAGGTAGATGCCAACACCAAGGGTCTTATCATCGCCTCAGACGGCAAGAAGTTCATCAACAAGTAAAGAAACACAGAGGCCACACGGTCTCTCCCACTAATTCTCTGAGCTGCCAGTAACGACTGGCGGCTTGGAGAATTGTTCAATAATAAAGAATTACCACCGACGGTTGAAACTAATTGTTACTCCCGACAATACCTTATTCACAAGACCGTTCATGGTATCCATCTTGGTGTCAAAACAAAGAACAAACCAAAAGACATCCAAAAATGAAGAAATTACTTTCGATAATAATCATAGCCATCGTGCTGCCCTTCACCGGATGGGCACAGGATAGCAAGGGTTCACTTGTCATTACCCGTACCGATGGTGAGAAAATAAGTATTCCCCGTTCGGAACTGGCAAAAATCACCTTTGAATATGTAGACCAGAGCGGACTCGAGGCGGTAGACCTCGGTCTGAGCGTGAAATGGGCCAATGTGAACATGGACATGAGCCAGCCCGGCAAGGTAGTGAAAACCCCCGAGGCCTTCGGCGGATACTACGGTTGGGCCGACCCCACCGGCCTGAAGACCGTGGACGATGTGAACGAGTATCCCTCAACCACACGCCCCACCAACATAGGCGGCGGAGAATATGACATCGCAACCCAGAACCTGGGCGAAGGATGGCGATTGCCCACCAAGGCAGAGTTTGAGGAACTCATCTCAAAGTGCCAATGGGAACGCACAACGCTCAACGATATCCCCGGCGTGAAATTCAGCGCATCCAACGGCAACTGGATTTTCCTCCCCTATGCCGGATACCGCTATAAAGAGCCCACTTTCCAACAGAAGCAATACGGCTATTACTGGACCAGCGACCGCCACGCAAGCAACGGAAACTATGCAGCCGACCTGAACATAGGCGCCGACATACTGCGCGTTGCTTACCAGATTGTATACAACGGCTGTACGATAAGAGCCGTAAAGAAATAAATAACACCAAACAATCGTGTTATGAGACTAATAAGCATAATCAGCGCAATCTTATTTGCTACCGCCACGATGTGGGCACAGACATATGTTGTGTTCCGCCTCACAGACGGAAGCGTGAAAAGATACCCAATAAGCGCCGTTGACTCCCTGGCATTCAACGGCCTTGACGCCAAGGCGCTTCACGGCCACAAGTGTGTAGACATGGGACTCTCGGTAAACTGGGCACCCGTAAACCTGGACGTGAACAAGGCCACCTTTGAGGCCGAGTCGCCCGAAGCGTGGGGCTCTTATGCCGGCTGGGGCGATCCTACCGGCAAGATGACGTCGGACGATAACGACGACTATCTGGGGTATACACCACCCGCCAACATATGCGGCTCGCCCAACGACATTGCCCGCGTGTATTGGGGCGGCGCATGGCGCCTGCCCACTTATGAGGAATTCATGGAGTTCACCGAGGACAACGACATGTGTCAACGCAAGTGGACTACACTCAACAACCATCACGGCTATAACATAACCGGCCCTAACGGCAACAGCATCTTCATGCCCGCGGCTGGTTTCTTCTTCAAAGACTTCTCAACCCCTACCACACCTGCCGACCTCGATGTGGACGGAGGTTACTGGACCGGCGAGAGTTTCATAGCCACCGACTACAAGGCACGCGGCCGCTACCTGTTTTTCCTGAAGGATTACTTCGGCCTGGTGTTTGACACGCGCGCTTACCGCCAGTCGGTAAGGCCGTGCATCCAGAAAGAAGCAATGGTGCGCTACAACAGCGACCAATGTACTTTCATCCCCATCGACATGATAGAGCGCATTACATTTGAATAACATATTTTAGACACAAACAAAAATACATATTATGAAAAAGTTATTAGTATTATTTATTGCGGTTTTCGCAATGTTCCAGGTGGCTCAGGCCGAAAATGACGGCGACAACCTGTTAATCAAGACCAAAGACGGTAACACGGTTGCCTACAGCCTGACTACCCGTCCTGTAGTTACCTTTGCCGGTTCGGATCTCGTTCTCACCTCGACCGACGTAGAGGTTAAATACCCCATCGCCAACGTGGAAGAGATTACATTTGTCGACGCATCGGCAATCAACGAAATCAAGGGCGATAAGGTAGCCTTTGCCATCAACGGACAGGTTATCAATGCCAAGGGACTTGCCAGCGGCGAACAGGTGCAAGTGTACAACATCGACGGCAAGGCCATAGCACAAGCGAGCGCTAACGCCGAAGGTACAGTAACAGTCGACATCTCAACCCTGGGCAAAGGAGTCTATGTGATAAAGGCCGGCAAGATGTCTTATAAGATACTTAAGTAACCACCATCGCAGATTACGGTCATGAGTAAAACATTAAGACTGACTGTGATATCGCTATGCTCGCTGTTTGCAAGCTGGGCTGTGGCGCAGAATGCCGCCGTGGTGCACAAAGTGGACGGCAGCACGGTGAGCGTGCCTATTGATCAAATCGAGAAAATCGAGTATGACTACAATGCAGGCAGCCAGTATGAAATGGTCGATATGGGCGTGAGCGTGAACTGGGCAACAGTGAACGTAGATATCAGCCAACCCGACAACAAGGCCGCGTCGACCACCGACTACGGCGGTTATTACGGTTGGGGCGACGAGACCGGCTTGCACATGGAGCAAACCGGCAACAATACCCGCAGCCACTTCATCACCGACATCAACCTGTACATCTCTATATATGGAGGCAGCGAGCTCACCAATATCTCGGGCACCACAAGAGACATCGCACGCATGAAATGGGGCGGCTCGTGGCGCATGCCCACCATCGAAGAGTGGAAAGAATTGCGCGACAACTGCTACTACCAGCTCGCAGTGCGCAATGGAGTACACGGTTACCTGCTGACATCAAAGATTAACGGCAACATGCTGTTCTTCCCGTTCTCGGGATGGCGCATAGGCGACTATGTAAAGGACGCCGACGAACTGGCCCGCTACTGGTCGAGTTCGCTCGTGGTGAGCGACGAGAGCAAGACTTCGTGCTACTACATGGGCATGGCCAGCATCGAACCCATCGTGATGCAAGGACAGCGATTCTGCGGATTTTCAGTCAGACCGGTTTGTGACAAAACCAAATAAAACGCGAAAACAATGAAAACAAAGATATTAAGCCTCATAGCCGCAATGTCGGCAACCTGTGCACTTGCAGGTCCTACCCTGCAAGTGGTTAACATCGAAAAAAAGAACGGCACTGTCGAGAAATTCGGTGTAGAGGACATCAAGAGCATGTCGTTCCTGCCCGGCTCGAATGATGCAAACATCAAGAGCGTGGACCTGGGCCTTACCGTAAACTGGGCCGAGGTCAACATGGGCCTATCGCAGCCCAACAAGTGCGCCACCGCACCCGAGGCAGCCGGCGGCTACTACGGTTGGGGCGACCCCACCGGCCAGCATCAGGAGCAGCCCGAAACCGACAAGATTACCCCCTATGAGGGCGACAAAGAGATATGCCTCTCCTACTATGGCGGCATGATACCCTTGAAGGACATATGCGGCACCGAATATGATATCGCCCATGTGCAGTGGGGAGGCGGCTGGCGCATGCCGAGCCGAGCCGAGCAAGACGAGTTGCGCCTGAACTGCACCTGGACAAAGGAAACCCGCGGCACGATGAACGGCTACAAGGTGACCGGTCCCAGTGGAAAGAGCATCTTCCTGCCCGCAGGAGGATTCCGCCTGGGCAAGGACGTGTACTTCACCGGCAACTGGATGGGTTACTACTGGTCGGGTACACTCAATCCCAACCAGGGTTTCTCGCAGTATGCCTATTCGCTTGACTTCAGCGACGAGTACTATGAGTGGTTCAGCGACTCGCGCTACTATGGCCAGGGAGTGCGTCCCGTGAGCGAAAAAAAGGGTGTGATTATCGAGAAAAACAACGGCGAGAAGATTACCATCCCCGCCGATGAAATCGCACGTATCACTGTAGACGAATTCACCATCAGCGAAGACCACTACGAGGCCGTAGACCTGGGTCTGTCGGTAATGTGGGCCGCGGTGAACGTAGACCTCGACGAGTATGACTATGCATCGCCCTCACCCGAGGTTGCCGGCGGCTACTACGGCTGGGGTGATCCCTCCGGCACCAACCACTCGGAGGACGAGAACGACTATCCCAAGTATAGCGATGTGACCAGCATCAGCGGTACAGATTTAGACCTTATCCACACACACTGGGGCGGCTCATGGCGCCTTCCTACCATGGAAGAAGCCCAGGAACTGCGCAAGTGTACATGGACATGGGTTGATACCTACAAGGGCAAGGCACAAGCAGGATACATCGTTACCGGTCCTAACGGCAACAGCATCTTCCTGCCCGCAGTGGGATGGCGCACAGGCGAACTGCTGAAGAACGTGGGCACCCACGGCTACTACTGGACAGGTACCAATTGCTCGGCCTATTACTGCTACCAGATAGGTTTCAACAATAAATACTTCTGGGAAATGACCTATCGCAACAACGGATTCCAGTTGCGTGGCGTAAGGCCCAAAAAGACAGTCTTGAAGGGCGACGTTAACAACGACGGCACAGTGGATGTAACCGACGCCAATATCATCATCAACATAGTCCTGGGCAAAGACAATGCAGCCAACTATGACGGCCGCGCCGACTTGACAGGAGAGAACGATGTAGACGTATCGGACCTCAATTCACTTCTCAACATCATCTTAGGATTGAACTGAGAACATGCCAGTGAGGCGATAGTTTTATTGAAAAAACAAACGAAATGAAACGACTGACGATTATTACAAGCATGCTATTGGCGCTTCTTGCCCTGCCCTGCCAGGCCGAGGAGGACAACCGCGTGTGCATGCTTGTTGTCACCGACACTGCAGGCAACCAGATAAAGGTGCAGGTGGCCAATATAAGCAGCATAACATTTGACAACGACATCGTTGACATCGAAGACGGTCATGCTGTGGTAGACCTGGGCCTCTCGGTGAAATGGGCCTATTCCAACCTTGACCTTGACGGCAAGAACATGGAGATGGGTCCCTATGCTACAGGCGAAGCGCTCTACGGCTGGGCCGACCCTACGGGTAAAAAGCGTTCA
>DCGA01000032.1:8856-12084 GCA_002314465.1 bacterium UBA1790
AAACAACATCGAGGGTTCACTGCTGGACATTGCCCGCGTGCAGTGGGGCAGCGACTGGCGCCTACCCACCGATGCCGAACTCAAGGAGTTGCATGACTGCGACTGGGTGTATGAAGTGGTTAACGGAACCGGCGGTTACCGCATCACAGGTCCCAACGGGAAATCGATATTCCTGCCTTGCATGGGATGGCGCTACGGCGACGAGCATGGAGCCGAAGGTACATACGGCGGCTACTGGAGCGGTACGCTCTCGATGGAGGATTACCGCGCCGCACGTTGCGTATAAGTTAATTCGCTCACACACGGCGCAGGATACACCAACCGCTACTATGGCCTTGCGATAAGACCCGTGAAGCCCAAGAAGGTCATCGTGGGCGATGTGAACAATGACGGCACCGTGGACATCACTGATGCCAATATCATCATCAATATCGTACTTGGCAAAGACGACGCAGCCAACTATAACGGCCGCGCCGACCTCACAGGAGAAAACGTAGTAGACGTTGCCGACCTTAACGCTATCCTCAACATCATGCTGGGAATGGACTAAGGCGCAATACAATAAACAGAAGCCCCCTGCCACTAAAATGAGGCAGGGTGCTTTTTTTTCAAATGCAACGTCTTCGACGTTTCATAAAAAAAAAATTGAGGAAATTGAAGTGGTGAATTGTTTTTTTATTATCTTTGCGATGTGATATGAATACAAACTAAATTTACCGATATTATGAAACTAAGATTATTTGCTATCGCAATGCTGGCCATGGCATTAGCGTCTCCCCTTCCCGCAATATGCGCTAACCCCGGTACAGCATCGGCTGTAAAGAAAACCGCCAAGAAAAAAGTAACAAGCACCACCGGCAAGCACGCACCCACCGAAGGTGTGGCAACCACCGGAGCAGTTGCCGTTGACCTGGGGCTTCCCAGCGGCACAAAGTGGGCCGACCGCAATGTAGGTGCCGAGGCTCCGCATGCCTACGGCGGCCTCTACAGATATGGCAACAAGGGCAAAACGAGCGGCGAGGGTTGTCCCAAGAAAAACATTGCCGGCACTGCGCTTGATGTCGCAACTAAGAAAATGGGAGCAAAATGGCAAACACCCACCCAAGCCCAGATAGAAGAACTGTGGAACGAAACCACCCATACCCACGACGTAGTTGAAGGCGTGAAGGGATTCCGCCTCACCGGTCCCAACGGGAACTCGATATTCCTGCCATTTACAGGTACAATGTATAACTACGGCCGCAGCCAGGCCGGCGAATTTGCATTCTATACCACCGGCGAACTTACCGAAAGTTGGATGTACCAGGTGGGCGTAGAAGTTATTGCACTTGAACTGTGGGAAAAGGATGATAACACATTTGTTCCCAAGATAGGGAGTACATCAATAGGCGAAGGCAACCCCATACGCGCCGTCCTTAAATAATTTACGCTGTCCTTAAATAATTTATAGTGAAATGAAACGACTACTGTTCACCGCAATAATGGTGATGGCAATAATGAGCGCATGGGCACAGAAGGCAGTGCTCACTGGCAAAACACGCCCGCTCGAGCACATGAAAGCGCGCGCCGAGGGAGCAGTGACCGGTGCTCAGTTCATGGCCATGTGCGATACCATCGACTTCTGGCCGCGCGAGAAATACATCGTGAATGCAGTTCTCTCGGGTAATATCCCCGACTCGCTGCGCACGCTGCACCAGATTGAGTTTACAACTGCCGTGGTTGATAGCGTGTAGATACTGCGCAAGCCCCACAAGGTGCAACTGTGGGTGTCGTGCGACTATCTCTCGATAGGCAACGACAACGACTTCTCGCGCATACCCATGGGACCGCTTGCCGCCCAGGAGATTGTAGATTCATTAGGTTGCATACTGCCCACCCCTTTCATAGTCGACCGCATCAACGATGTGGCGCAGGGGGCGATAGATATCTTCCCCTTCCGACCTGTGGGCGACCGCAACACCAAGCCCATGGTGTTCCAGGACAGCAACAATGCCATCAACGCACTGATGAAGGCAAAGGGCTATCACTGGGGTATGTTTGTAAGCGGCCTGAAGAAAGACATTGTTATTACCTGCCGCTTCGCCAATGAAGGCTACAACCACCATGTGGGCATCTACGGGTGGCATCGTCCCGACGGCAACAGAGTGCAGCCATGCTATGTGCGCCACACCAACAACTATGTGGACTACAGCCACGGCGTGAGGCTCGTGCATCGCACAGCAGTGGTCGACGGCCACGAAATGGACATAAAGGAAATACTTGAAAGTGCATCGCTCTACCGCCTTCTCAGCAACGAGGCCACGCCAATCGCAAAGGCCACCTACGCCGGCGACAAGCCATGGAATTTCAATAAATGACAATATCAAGTTGCCCCCCGATGCATATTATTATCGGGGGGCATTTTTTTATGCGTTTGTGCTTTTGAGAATTCAAGGAAAATGAGTACCTTTGTACTCTAAACTTTACAAGACTGAAAGAAGTTCATGATTACATTTTTCAAAAAAGGGTCGAAGACCGTATATGCGGTTGAAAGCGACCACAAACTTTCGCCTTCAGAGATTAGCAAAATGGAGTGGCTCCTTCAGGGCACTCTGGTAGAAACATCGGCTATGGCCGGCACGTTCGTTGGCCCCCGCCGTGAAATGATAACTCCGTGGAGTACAAATGCCGTTGAAATTACTCAGAACATGAGTATGAACGGCATTTCTCGTATAGAGGAGTTTGCTGTGGCACGCGGCAAGAGCCCCGAGCACGACCGTATGCTCCAGCACGTGTACCACACACTCGACGAAGACGTGTTTACCGTGACACACGAGCCCGACCCCATCGTTTACATCGACAACATCGAGGAGTATAACGTGCAGGAAGGCCTTGCTCTCAATCCCGAGGAGATGGACTACCTCAAGCAACTGGCGCAGCGCCTGGGCCGCCCCCTCACCGACAGCGAGGTATTCGGCTTCTCACAGGTGAACAGCGAGCATTGCCGTCACAAGATTTTCAACGGCACATTCATCATCGACGGCGAAGAAATGCCCATGTCGCTGTTCAAGATGATCAAGAAAACATCAAAGGAAAATCCCAACGGCCTTATCTCGGCCTATAAAGATAATGTGGCATTTGTAGAGGGTCCCGCCATCGAGCAGTTTGCACCCGCTACAGCCGACGGTCCCGACTACTTTACAGTGAAAGACATCAACTCGGTGATTTCGCTCAAGGCCGAGACCCACA
>DCGA01000064.1 GCA_002314465.1 bacterium UBA1790
TGATGGGGTAGATGGCAGCAACCTCAGTAAACATGTAACTGATGTGAGCAGCAGCCTGGTTACCATCACAGGTCATGAATTTCTTTTCTTTACTCATAAGTAGTGTTTAGAAAATTAACCTATTATTAATTAGTTATTTCGTTTGTTTTCAGCACAATTCGCGGGCAACGCACATGAGCACGCCGCCTCACGATATATTACGCTACAAAGTTACAAATTTTCCCCGAAACCACCACCACTTTTCCCTATTATTTTATTAAGGTGTATCAAATACAATCACACCCCATTTTTTTACCCCTCCAAACAGAAAATAACGTTCTCCACGCTACTGCGTTACACTAATTACCCCATGCCGGTCGGGATACTTGACTGGCATGGGGTATTCTTCGTGTACGTCGGCGACGTTCTTTCCGAGGATACATTACTTAAGGTTTTTCATGGTGTGCGTGTGTGGTACTTTATTGGTTTGCGAGGGCTTGCTTGTTGATCAGGTGCTCACGGTATCCCTTGATGATGACGCAACACATATTGTCGGGGTCGTCGAGCATATTGCTGGTAACGGGGTCGGCGTTCAAGCCGTAGAGTTCGCCGGCTTTGAGGTCGTATTTCCTGATAAGTTCGTTGCGTATCCACAGCCCCAGTGACGAGAAATGGAATGCAGTCTCAATATCGCTCTCCTTGGTAGCCATAACGATTTTCTTTTCTTCGGCGGCGAGGGCTGTATCTATCATGCGATAGCAGTCGACAAGTGATTTGGGTCTTATTGTAATCATTGCGGTAATTGTTTTATGCCGCAAAGGTAGTACAAGCATGTGCCGCAAATAAGCACACGCACGTTAATTAAATGTTAAACTGATGGAAGCTATGAATGAAAAAATACACACAATAGTGTTAAGGAAACCACACTTTTTGTAGTGTCCGTCGGCACCTCTCACGATATTTAGACCGGGCTGTGGCTCGCGAAGCTTTGTGCCGTTAATGTTGTAGTACTCGGGCTCAAAGTACTTGTTTACAGTGATTTCGGGTACATCGGTCTCAAATCCGTCGGTCTCGATGTTAAGCATGGTACGTCGCAAGAAGTTAAGGTCCTCGGGACTGATGTCGCGAGTGAGCCAGTAGTTGTAGAAGCACTGTGCAAGGTCGTATTGCGGCCCGAACGTGCGTATGTAGGGCAGCATGCGCGGGAACGTGTTGTAAGAGCGTGTGCGGCTGCGCATGGAGAATCGCGAGAGTTCGTAGTCACGGCACAGGTCAACCTCGTTCATGCCCAGCAAACCGCCGATGAGGAACGACAGCGTGCCACAGCGGTCGCTGCCGGCGAGGCAGTGCCAGTTCACCGCCTTGCCCTCGCGCATGCGGTCTATGAGCCACTGGAGGTCTCGCGTGAGTGCCTGTGGAACGTAGCATATTCCATTGTGGTAGGCAGTCGTGGAGATGCGTATAAAGTCCACGTCGGCTCCCAGTGCCGACACTGAACTGGTGTTCTCGGTAGAGTCGCGCAGGTCGAGTTCGGCCCCTATGTGCAGGTTTTCCTTGAAGTCGTGTATGCCCCTCACGGTGATGGAGTTGAAATTGGCGCTGCGATACATCTTGCCGTACTGGATGGGCACGCCGAACGATGTGGGCCATCCGCCCATGTCGCGCACATTGCTCGAACCGTCCACATATATCATCCTCAACTGTCCCTCGGTGCGGAACACGCCTCGCGCCACCTCGGTGAGAGTGCCGTTATAGGCTTGTTCCTCAACCTTGTAGTAATAGGTGCGATAGGGGATGAGATTGCGTATGACGAAAGAACTGTCGCCGCGGTTCTTGGTGGTGAATGTCATGGAGTCGGTGAGTTCCTCGTTCTCACTCACGGTTATGATAGAGCCCTTGAGCGAGGCGATGCGTGTCACGCGCGACCATTCCACGAGTTTGCCTGCCGGGTAGTCGAGTCGGCCTGCCGTGTCGGTATAGTAGGTATTGACTACCGATGTGTTGTAATCATCGTCGTAGAAATAGGTGTCGTCTGTGAGATAGGCGTGCACATAACTGTTCTCTACACTCACAACCTCAATGTCGTCTTGCCCCCACACGGCGAGCGAGACTAAAACAGCCAGCAATATGAAACAAAGTTTATTCATTATGCTTAGAGATGGTGAGGTATTAGGTGCTTAGAACAGCGAGAGAGCCCCCAACGTGCCCCATATGAGAACCGCATAGCGCAGCGCCTTGCCTATCGTCATTGCCACGATGGTGATGGTCTTGTTGGCGTGCATGTAGCCCAGTGCAACCGAGATTGCTGAGCCTAGGATTGGAATCCACGCCAAAATCGCATACCAGGCGCCGTAGCGCTCTACATATCGCTGTGCGCGAGCCAGTTTCTCGGGCGACACATGCAGGTACTTGGTTATCCATTCCATATTGCCCAGCGTGCCCATCCAGTAGCATGTCATGCCACCGGCCACATTGCCTATGGTGGCGGCTACAAGGCACCACACGGGGTTCAGGAACCCTATGCAGGCAAGGACGATAGCCTCGCTGCTCAGGGGGATGACACTGCCCGCGATGAACGAGCATATCGTGAGTCCCACATACCCCCATTGGTTTATGAAATCAATAATCCAGTCCATTGTGTGTGTTGTTGCAACACTCCGTTTTATAAAGTTTCTCGGAGAACTCCGAGTACCCGAAGCCCTCCGAGTACTCGGAATACCTTGGAATAAAGTATTTTATTACTTGATGAGATTGCCCAGGATATCGCGTGTGATAGTGCGGGTTGCAGCCTGTGTTGCACTCTTGGCAATCTTGCCGGTAGTGGTGGTGCTGCTCTTGCGCTCCTTGGTTCCGCTCACTGTGTTGGCAACCTTGGTGCCTATGATTGTGGCGATGGTGCCGGTGATGGCTGTGAGGATAGCCTTGAGAATGCGTTTCATCAGGCCGGGCTTCTTGTCGGCTTTTTCCTTCTCCTTGGCTGCCTTGGCGTCTTCCTTGGCCTTAACCTTCTCCTCGGCTGCGGCCTGTGCCTCTTGTTCTTCTTTCTCGGTCTGTGCCAGCAGCATCTCGAATGCACTCTCGCGGTCCTCGGCCTTGTCGTAGCGGCCATAGAGGAACGACGACTTAATGAGGTTGTCGCGCTCGCTGTCGCTGATAGCGCCTATCTGGCTCAGCGGGAACAGGATGCGTGCACGCTCAACCATGGTGGGAGCGCCCTTCTCGTCGAGCATCGACACAAGTGCCTCACCGGTCTCAAGGTTGGTGATTGCCTCTTCGGTCTTGAACTCGGGGTTGGGGCGGAATGTATCGGCTGCAGTGCGCACTGCCTTCTGGTCCTTCGGGGTGTAGGCGCGCAGGGCATGCTGCACACGGTTACCCAACTGGCCCAGGATGTTCTCGGGAATGTCGGTGGGGCTCTGGGTTACGAAGTAGATGCCCACGCCCTTACTGCGTACAAGGCGTATAACCTGCTCAATCTTGTCGATAAGAGCCTTGCTGGTGTCTTCAAAGAGCATGTGAGCCTCGTCGAAGAAGAATACCAACTTGGGCAAATCGAGGTCGCCCACCTCGGGAAGGGTAGTGTAGAGCTCTGAGAGCAGCCACAGCAGGAATGTTGAGTAGAGCTTGGGCTGCAGCATCAGTTTGTCGGCAGCAAGCACGTTCATCACACCCTTGCCGTTCTCGCGGTCGAGAAGGTCCTTGATGTCAAACGAGGGTTTGCCGAAGAACTTGTCGGCACCCTGGTTGTCGAGTGTGAGCAGTGAGCGCTGGATGGCGCCGATGGTAGCGGTAGCGATGTTGCCGTAGGTGGTGGTGTACTCTGCAGCGTGCTTCGACACGTAGTCGAGCATGGCGCGCAGGTCTTTCATGTCGTCAAGCAGCAGGCCGCGCTCGTCGGCGATGCGGAATGCAATGTTGAGCACACCGGTCTGTGTCTCGTTGAGTGCCAGCAGGCGTGCCAGCAGGTCGGGACCCATTTGCGATACGGTGCTGCGCATGGGGTGTCCCTGCTCGCCATATACGTCGAAGAAGCGCACGGGGCAAGGCTGGAACTGAGGTTCGCCCATGCCAAACTCAGCAATGCGTTTCTCAATGAATCCGCTCAGTTTACCGGTCTGGCTGATACCCGATAGGTCGCCCTTCATATCGGCCATGAAACAAGGTACGCCTGCCTGGCAGAATGTCTCGGCCATTACCTGCAGGGTAACGGTCTTACCGGTACCTGTGGCACCTGCGATGAGTCCGTGACGATTGGCCATTTTGCCAATGATACTGATGGGGCCGTTGGGGCCGTGGGCTATGTATAAGCCATGCTGTTGATCTAACATATTATGCGGGTTTTAGATGTTGTTTATACAATTTATTGCTATAGTGCAAATTTACAACAAATTCTTGAAACATCAAAATTACACGCCAAACTACCGCAATTCTTATCGAAAAATAGTGTTTTGTGTTAAAAATGTGTTAAATGATTATTTTTTAAGTTGAGAAATTGTGTTGTAAAACATATTTTTACTAATTTTGCAACGAAAAGATTATTCGTATCGACTTTTATCGATGTCGTGAGACAGTGATTTAGGTTAAGATTTAGTTTTAAGGTTTATGTTAATGGTATTAGAGGTTAATTAAATTAAAGTTGATCCGCGACGAGAGTCGTGGATTAGTTTTTTTATATACCCCGGTCATTATGACGGGTTACAAGGCGAAACAGGCTGCATCCCACGGTGGGGTGCAGCCTGTAATCGTTTGGCGGTGTTGTCTTACTTGGTAAGGCACTCGGCAATGTTAATCACCATGTTCTCCACCTCGCTCGAGTCGTATCCCAGCGAGATTGCATAGAGTTTGCACATAGCCACCTCATTGTCGTCCATGTCACCGTCAATGGTCATCAGGGCAACCATGTCGGTGAGGTAGCGCTTCTTTGTCTCCTCGTCTTCGGGCAGGGTGATGTGTACCGAGTCGGGGTTGTCGATGAGGTTGTTGAGTTCCTCTTGTGTGAGGTTCTCGCGCGATGCAATGGAAGCAATCAGCGCCAGTTCGCTATCTGTAGCCTTTCCGTCGGCCAGGGCAAGCATAATCAGGTTTTTGATTTGGCCCAGTTGAAGTTTTTTCTCAGTCATAACTATTTAGGGGTTATATAAGTCTTTGTGATAAAAGTTTAGTATCTGTTGTATGTTGTCGAGTGCCATTGCCGCCGGTCCGTCGGGTTCCAGTTCCTTGGCCTCGAGGTAACTGTTCATTGCCATGCGCCAGTCGGTCAGTTGCCTGTAGGCATTGCCTCGCATCAGCAGAGCGGTGGCACGGTCGTGCGCGCTGATGCCGTTGGCGCAGAGCAGCTCGTTGGCTGCGTCTATGGCTTCCTGGCTCTTGCTCTCGTCGAGCAGCTGCTTGATGCGTGAGGTGGGCATGTCGTTACAGTTTTATCTTGGTTGCGGTGACGGTTTCGTTGACAAATACACTTGCCATCGTGCCGAATTTCTCGGCATCGTCGGTGGTGAGGTACTGGCATGTACCGCCTTGTGAGCAGCATTGCTCTATCTCGGGATGGCGTTGCAGGTAGTCCTTGAGGCTATGTGCCACTATGTCGCCTTGTGCCACAACGTTGATGCCCTGGGGCATATATTGCTCAATCTTGTGCTGCAGCAGGGGGTAGTGGGTGCAACCCAGTATCACGGTGTCGATCTCGCTATCCATTGCCAGCAGGGCGTTGATGTCCTTCTTTACGAAGTAGTCGGCACCATCGCCGTCGCTCTCGCAGTTCTCGACCAGAGGCACCCACATGGGGCAGGCGTGGCCGAATACCTTGAACTGGGGGTGCAACTTAGTAATCTCTATGTCATATGACTGGCTGGCAATCGTTCCGGGGGTGCCGAAAACGCCCACGTGGCCTGTTTGCGAGATGTTGCCTACAGCCTCCACCGTGGGACGGATAACTCCCAGCACACGGCGGTTG
>DCGA01000034.1:0-664 GCA_002314465.1 bacterium UBA1790
ACAAATATGGTCTTGACGAGATTGACAACAAACTGTTGCTCACCATCATCGACAAGTTCAGAGGCGGACCCGTGGGACTGGGCACCATCGCCACAGCCCTTAGCGAAGACCCCGGCACCATCGAGGAAGTGTATGAGCCCTACCTCATCAAGGAGGGTTTCCTCATGCGCACCCCGCGCGGCCGCATCGTTACGCAGAAGGCCTATGCCCACCTGCGCCGCGACATCCCCGGCAAGGAAGGCTCGCTCTTTGAATAACAACACACTCATCAACACACACTATGGGATTTATCAAGAAACTCGGTTCAGACACAGCCATATACGGTCTTAGCAGCATCTTAGGCCGATTCCTTAACTACCTGCTCGTTCCCCTGTACACTGCCAAGATTTCGGCGGCATCGGGTGGCTACGGCATCATCACCAATGTGTACAGTTACACAGCCCTGCTGCTTGTTATCCTCACCTATGGCATGGAGACCACGCTGTTCCGCTACCTCAACAAGGATGACGAGAACCCGGATAAGGTTTACTCTACTATCCTCACCTCGGTGGGCTCTACCGCACTGCTGTTTGTAGCCGTCGTGCTTGGTTGTCTCGGTTGGATTGCACCCGCCATGGGCTATGAAGCCCATCCCGAGTATATCGCCGTGATGGCTATCGTGGTG
>DCGA01000034.1:671-2875 GCA_002314465.1 bacterium UBA1790
CCTCGACGCCTTCCAGGCCATCCCGTTCTCTTACCTGCGCGCCAAGAAGCGCCCCATCAAGTTTGCGACGCTCAAACTCACGTTCATCGTGCTCAATATCAGCCTCAACCTGCTGTATTTCGTGCTGTTGCCCGCCCTGTATCCCGCACATAAGGACACAGTGGGGCTCATCTACGACCCGAGCATCGGCGTGGGCTATGCGTTCTTCCTCAACCTCGTGTGTACAGCACTGGTAACCTTCGGTTTCTGGAAAGAGATTTTCGGCGTCAAGTGGAACTTCGACTGGCCGCTGCTCAAGAAGATGCTGGGCTATAGTTGGCCGCTGCTCGTCCTGGGCATCGCAGGCATCCTCAACCAGACTGCCGACAAGATTCTCTTCCCCTACATCTACAAGCAAGCCGACGCCAACATGCAACTGGGCATCTATGGCGCCGCCGTAAAGATTGCCATGATCATGGCGCTCATCACACAGGCATTCCGCTATGCCTACGAGCCGCTCATCTTCGACAAGAACGCCGCCGATGACAAAAACAAGATGCAGGCAATGGGCATGAAGTTCTTCATCATCTTTACCCTCGCGGCATTCCTCGCCGTGATGGCAGGTATCGACATTCTCAAGCACATCATTGGCCGCGACTACTGGCAGGGACTCGTTGTGGTACCCATCGTCATGGTTGCCGAAATCATGATGGGCATCTACTTCAACCTTTCGTTCTGGTACAAACTCACCGACCGTACCATTTGGGGAGCGGCGATTTCGGGCATCGGATGCCTCATGCTGCTGCTTGTCAACATCATCTTTGTCCCCACCTATGGCTACATCGCATGCGCATGGGGAGGCGTTGCCGGCTACGGTACCGCAATGGTCATCAGTTACCTGCTGGGCCAGCACTTCGCACCCGTCGACTATCACATCAAGGACATCGCGCTCTACACCGTTATCACCGCACTGCTCTATGCAGCCGGAGCGATTTTCACAGTCGACAACGAGGTTCTCATGACCATCTACCGCAGCGTCCTGTTCCTGCTGTTCCTCGCCTTCGTACTCAAGCGTGAAGGCCTCCTTGCTAAGCTCTCGGCACGCCTGCACCGCAAGTAGCCACTACCGCCCAGTAATGGGCAGCAACAACACAAGTGGCGGCAGCAACAACAATGAAAGCGCCCGGCAAAGGGCCAAAGTGGGCGGCGGTTCTTCCGCCGCCATCATCAAGAATAAGCACCCATATGTCACGCAAGA
Source organism: bacterium UBA1790 (assembly GCA_002314465.1). GTDB lineage: Bacteria > Bacteroidota > Bacteroidia > Bacteroidales > Muribaculaceae > Sodaliphilus. Next base: position 1,909 of record DCGA01000034.1, read on the forward strand.
TGACACAAAGAAGCCTATGGCACGACTACAACGGCAAAGGCACCTATCTCATCACCCTCGTGGTGAAAGACAGGCGCCCTCTGCTCGGGACCCTGAATGGCAACCTAAGCAACGACCCGCCTCGTGTAGATTTATCATCACTTGGGCGCACAATTCTACTTGCCGAGCTTCCTAAAATCACGACACTTTATCGTATGGCTTCATTGTGGAAGGTGGTTATCATGCCCGACCACATGCACTTTATCCTAAGCATTTCATCTCCCATACATAAAGGATTAGAGCTCGGTCACATTATCCAAGGTTTTAAGTACGGCTGTACAGTCGCTTACAGGAATCTCTATCCCCAATCAAAGGATTCTCTTTTTGAAAAAGGGTTTAACGATAAAATCCTCCACCGGCCACACCAAATAGACGGCTGGCGCAATTACCTCGCCGACAATCCACGACGCCTGATGGTAAAGCGATCCTATCCACAGTTGTTCATCGTGTTGCGCAACTTAGAAGTGGCAGGGCAGTCGTGCAGCATTGTGGGCAACCATTTCTTGCTTGATATACCCAATAAAATGGCTGTAATAGTACACCGCAGGTACAGTGAAAGTGAGGTAAAATCCCTACGATGTGAGTGGCTCAACTGCGCGATGAACGGAGGCGTGCTCGTAAGCTGCCATTTCTCCTGCCGAGAAAGCAATACTACGCGAAGCAATGGAGCTCGGTGGCAAGATAATACTACTTAGGGAAAATGGCTTCCCTGAGCTTTACAAGCCTGCTGGGCGCAGTTTTGATTACTGCTCACAAGGACTGCTGCTCGAGATAAGCCCTTGGGAATATCACACTCGAAACAAAACCATCACTCGAGAGCAATGCCTTTTCCTTAATGCACTGGCCGAGAAGATTGTCAATTGCAATAAACAACAAACACAATGACGCTGGCGGAAAACCCGCCAGCCACTACGGCCCAGTAATGGGC
>DCGA01000034.1:2918-9633 GCA_002314465.1 bacterium UBA1790
GGGCCAAAGTGGGCGGCGGTTCTTCCGCCGCATGGGGCTTCATAGTTCTTAAAAAACCTTATTTAGTTTGTCAGAGTGGCGCGATTGTGCTACCTTTGTAGAAACTTTGGAATATTAATGCGCATTATACTCAACATATTACTTGCAATCGTAGTGACGTTTAGTGGTTTAGCCGCTGAACAGCAATCTACTAAGTCCACTCGCAGGACAGCGGTGCAAACCGAGGTCCCCGAGAAGAAGGACGAAAGCAAGGACCAGACGAAAAACGACACAAAGAAAGAAGTCCCAGCTCCCCGACCCAAGGAGGAGAAAAAGCAGGAAGTCCCCGCTAAAAACAAAGCCGTGAAGGCCGAGGAAGAGGCTGCTCCCGCCCAGCAACAAGGTAAGGTCGAGAAGGTAGAGGTTGAGGTCAACCAGCACTACGACGGAATTGACATCTCACGCCACCAGAAGACCATCGACTGGGACAAACTCGCTACCGACAAGAACGTCAAGTACGTATACATCAAGGCTACCGAGGGCCAGTCGTTTGTCGACCCTAAGTTCCGCGAGAATCTCGAAAACGCACGCCGTGTGGGCATCAAGGTGGGTTGTTACCACTTCCTGCGCACCGGTTCTCGCATTCAGGACCAGTTTGACAACTTCACCCGCAATGTAAAGAAGAACGAGCAAGACCTGCTCCCGCTGCTCGATGTCGAGGTGCGCCAGGGATGGAGCAACCAGCAGTTACGCGACAGCGTCAAACTCTTTGTCGACCTGCTCGAGGAGCACTACGGCTGCAAACCCATGATTTATACCAGCAGTTCGTTCTTCAACAACATCCTGGGACGACTGTTTGCCGACTATCCCCTGTTCATCGCTCGATATGCTGCCAACGAACCCCGTCTGGACAACGGCGCCAAGTGGATTCTGTGGCAATACAGCGACCGCGGGCGTCTGCGCGGCATCGACCATGCCGTGGACTTAAGCCGCTTCAACAAGGGTTGCTCACTGCGCGACATCCTCATCAAGGACAACAAGATAAGCCACAAGAACAGGCGCAATGCCGAGGTCGTGGACAAGTCGCACGAGAAACCGTCGGCAGTGAACGTAAGGAAAGAAGCCCCCACCATGTCTAAGCAGCAGCAAGAAGAACTCAGGAAGCAGCAAGAGAAGGAGGCTAAAGCCCGCGAACGCGCCGAGAAGATGGCTCGTGACGAGGCTAAGAAGAAAGAAGAGCAACTAAAGAAGGAGCAAAAGGAACGCGAAAAACGTGCCGCACGCGAGAAAGCCGTGCGTCAGCGCGTACAGAGCAACTTCCAAAATACCACCGATTACCAGAAGAATCTCGAAAAGGCCGAAAAGCAAGCCGAACGTGAAGCCAAGGAGCGTGAAAAAGCCGAAAAGGCTGCTCAAGAAAAGCGCGAGAAAGCCGAAAAACAGGCNNNTAAACAGGCTGCAAAAGAGCGTGAGAAGGCCGAAAAAGCCGCTCGCGAAAAGGCTGCACGCGAGAAAGCCGCCAAGGAAAAGGCCGAGCGCGAAGCCGAGAAGAAGGTGGAAAAGATGGTAAAGGAAGAGATTGAAAAGCAAGAACAGGCCGAAGCCGAAAAGGCTAAGGAAGAGGCTAAGCAGCAGGCTATCGCCGAGAAGCGCGCCAAGGCTCAGGCTAAAGCACAGGCCGAGTTAGAGGCCGAGAAAAAAGCCGAGGAGGCTAAATCGGCTCAGCAGAAGAAGCGCCAGGAGCAGAAGAGCAAACTCCAACAGCAAAAGGCCGCTTCGGCATCCTCGACAACCACATCCAAGACTGCAACCTCGACCGCTACTCCCACACGCAAGCGCACCAACAAGAGTACGGCCGACAACGACTAACCATAAATAACACACTCACATGACTCGTTTAACCGCTATCATAGCACTAACCCTGCTGGCACTGACTGTAGTTTCGTGCCACGGCAACAAGCGCCATTACAAACCCAGCGAACTCAACTACGACGGCATAGACGTGTCGCGTCATCAGAAGGTAATCGACTGGACCAAGGTAGCATGCGACGAGAAGGTCACCTTTGTATACATCAAGGCTACCGAGGGCGCGACACACACCGACGCACGATATGCCTACAACATTGAGAACGCACGCCGCGAGGGAATCAAGGTGGGCAGTTACCACTTCTTCTCTACCACTTCGTCGGTCGATGCGCAGTACAAGAACTTCATGCGCCACCTGGACGCCCACAAGCAAGACCTCATCCCCATGATCGACGTGGAAAAGAGCGGAAAACTCACCCGCTCGCAACTCATCGATAGCGTGGCTAAACTTGCCAACATGCTCGAGAAGCGATTCAAGCACAAGCCCCTCATCTACTCTACCATGGGCTTTTACAACTCGCATCTCGCACCGCAGTTCAATTCCTACCCGCTCTACATAGGCCGCTACTCATCGGCGCGCCCGCAAATCAAGTGGAACGGCAAGTGCCTCATATGGCAATACAGCGAGGACGGCATCGTTACCGGCATCCCCGAGCGTGTAGACCTGTGTACCTTCACCGGCAAACACACCATCGAGGACATCCTGCTATAAATCAACCAAACACCCATAAAAACAACTGCGCGCCCTGTATAGGGTGCGCAGTTTATGTTTCTACCAAGAGAAACCGAGGTTACTCTTTCTTTTCTTCCTCCGTTGCTTCATTGCCAGTGGCAAGAGTTTCGGCGTCGCGTTTGCGTTTTTCTTCCTGCTGCTCATCGATAGCAAGCTGGTAGTTGTTGATAACGGCACCGGTAACCAAGTTGAGGAGCAAGAATGCCGCGAGGCAGAACCAACTTACGTGGTAGGTGGTGATAACCGCCGAGTTAACCTTGATAAGTCCCAGTTCGTATGCGGTAATACTGTTATAGCGCAGGTCGGTCCAGTCCTCGCCCGTGAGTGAGCGGAACAGGGTGAATACAGCCTCGCCCAGGTCGCCGAAGGGATCGGGAGAGTTGCTGGGTGAGTTGGGAGCCTGCTCCATGAGTTGCTCATACTTGGCCTTCTGCTCAGCATTGAGGGTAGCAGGGTCGGGCAACTTGAACATCGATACACCAGCGATAGCATACAGATACACGAAGATGAGGAACAGGATGAGGTTGTAGAACATCGAGGTGGTCGACTTGATGAGTACCGACACAATAAGTTTCACCTCCTTGGCGGTGCGCAGCAGTCGCAGGATGCGGAACACACGCAGAACTCGCAGCGCCATCATCATCGACGCGTTGGCAAACAATGTCTCGGGAATGTAGCCCAGCACAACGAGCGAGAAATCAAACACGTTCCAACCATCCTTGAAGAAATCCTTCACGCTGTCGGCTGCAATGAAGCGTACGATGATTTCAAATGTGAAGATGTACAGGATAAATTGCTGGATGAGTTTGATGGTCGCATCGGCAGTATAGGTTTCGACACCTATAAGGATTGAGTTTACCAGGATAATACCTATGATAAACAGTTCAAACACATGGTTGTTGGCAAGAGCCACACAAAACTTCTTAACTGAATTCATTTTACCTTTAAGTATTTGATTTTTAGTAATTAGCAATATACTCGTTGACGCATTATATACCACATGCGGTACTATTGGCGGCATTTTGACCACAAATTTCGCTAAAAAATCCAACTTTTACAAGCATTTTCATCATTTTCATTCAAAACAAAACAGGCCCCGTGGCAATCGCCACAGAGCCTGTAATGATGTATTTAAGCGTGCGTTTACTCGAGTTCGATAACGTGGCTGGTGAGGCCGCGACGGTTAGAGAACAACTCAAGACCCACGGTCATGAGGTAGTCGCCCGAATAGGTGCGACCGTTAAACCAGTACTTGTCGCCGCGCAGGTTGGTCTCCTTAACGCGATACTCGCGGTTGGGGTCCAGGCCCTGGAGCTTCACGGGATAAGTGCGCTCGGCATAGCGGGGATTAACGTCAAATGCAAAGACCACCGCCTTAGCCTTGTCGGGGCTTACGAACATTGTGCTCGCGTGGTTGCCCTCGTAGGGCGAAACAAGGCGATACTGGTCACCATCGAGGATAACGGGTTTCATGCGGTTGTAGTTCATCACTGCATCGTGGCAGAACTCAACCTCCTCGGGCTTCATGTCGGTACACTTGATGTCGAGGCCCATCTTACCCATGCTGGCAACATCCATGCGGAACTTGATGTCGGCACCGCGGTTCCATGTGGTGACATGGGCACACTGTGCCTTCACGGGATATACATTGCTGTAACCCCACTGGATGTAGAGGCGCTCAACGGGGTCGGTGTTATCGCTGGGCCAGAACTCGGTGAAGTAGCGCAGTGCCTCATAGTCGATGCGGCCGCTGCCACCCGAGCAGAGCATCATGGGCACATTGGGATACTTGGCCTTGATGCGGTCGAGCACCTTGTAAAGGCCTCGCACATAGTCCACGTAGAGGTGTGTCTGCTGCTCCTTGAGGTAAGGTGAGTAAATGTTGGTGATGGGCGAGTTACAGTCCCACTTGAAGAACGCAATCTCGGGATAATCGGTGAGCAGACGGTCCACAACGCCGAACACATGGTCCTGCACCTTGGGGTTGCTCAGGTCGAGCACGAGTTGGTTGCGGAAGTAGTACTCCTTGCGGTTGGGCAGATGGATAACCCAGTCCTTGTGGTTCTCATAGAGTTCACTCTTGGGATTTACCATCTCGGGCTCAATCCATATACCGAACTTCACGCCTTTCTCCTTAGCCTTCTGGCACAGGTAACCCACCTTGTGGGGCAACTTGCCCTCGGTTTCCTGCCAGTCGCCAAGGCCCTGGTGGTCGCTGCTGCGCGGATACTTGTTGCCAAACCATCCGTCGTCGAGCAAGAACAGATCTACGCCCAGTTTCACAGCATCGTCCATGAGGTTCACGAGTTTCTCCTCGTTGAAGTCAAAGTAGGTAGCCTCCCAGTTGTTGAGCAGGGTCATGCGGTTGCCGTTTCCGTCCTTGAGGCGGTAGTTGCGCGCCCAGGTGTGGAAGTTGCGGGCAGCCTTGCCACGGCCGGCATCACTCAGCGTGAAGATGAAGTCGGGAGTAGTGAATTTCTCACCGGCCTTCAGGGTGTAAGCCGAGAAGTAGGGATTGATACCCGATACCACACGCAGCGCGTTGTGCTGGTCTACCTCGAGGCAGAAGCGGTAGTTACCTGTCCATGCCAGTGTTCCCACGAGCACATCGCCGGTAGTCTCGGTTGCAGGGGCATCAAGTGCCACCTGGAAGAACGAGGGCATGAACATCGATGCACGTGAGCCCAACTTGCTGTCAAGTACCTTCTTGCCGAAGTTGAGTTCGGTCTGGCTCATGTTCACCTCGTTGGCCCAGTCACCGCTGTACTCGGTGAGGTAGTAGTGAGAGCGGCGCATGTGGAGCATGCTTGAAGCATACTGGCGCAGCACCACGGGCTTCTTCTCACCATTGGTAATCTCGGTGCTCTCAACGATGATATCCTGGTCGGCATAGGCCGCAAAGCGCAGTTTCACGCTTGTGGGATACACGTCGTCGGCAAGTGTGATGGTGGTGAGTGTGGCTCCGTCGGCCTGGGTGGTCACCTCGTGCGATACATACTTGAGCTCGGTACTACTGTTGTGGTCGCTGTGCTCAACCTCGAGCGCGCTCTCAAAGTAGTCTTCCATGCCATGGGTAATGTATGCCTCGGTTCCCTTGGGCAGGTGCTTGAGGTCGGCCTCGTGAGTGAGTCGCTTGCCCAGGTAACTCTGGTAGAGGCGGCCGTTATCGCCCACCTTGAACACGAGCTGCACGCCCTGTGTCTCTACCTTGATGATAGGCTTGTCCTGCGCTGCTGCACCCAGTGAGCACAGCAGAGCAGCAACAAGCAGTAATGCTATTTTTTTCATTGTTTTTTCCACAGTTTGTTCATGTCTTCAAGTGTCTTACCCTTTGTTTCGGGAACAAGGCGCCAAACGAAGATAGCCGCGATAAGGCAAATCACGCCATACATGCCATAGGTGAACCAGTGGCCGAAGTCGTCGCCCTCGGTGAGGTGCATGTTGAACATGGGAACAAACGAAGAACTTACGATGAAGTTGAAAATCCACTGGAATGCTACGGCAACAGCCACAGCGGCACCACGGATGGTGTTGGGGAAGATTTCGCTGATGTATACCCAGCAGATGGGACCCCAAGAGAACATGAAGCAAGCGCTGTAGAGCATGATGCTTGCCATGCACATGAGTTCCATGCCTGCATGACCAAAGGTCATTGCTACACCGAATGCGCCTACTGCCATACCCACCGAACCTGTAACGAGGAGGGGCTTGCGGCCCAACTTCTCAACGGTGAAGATTGCAACGCATGTGAGTGCCAGGTTAATGGTACCGGTGAATACGGTAACCATCATGGGATCGCTCAGACCCATATCGCTATAGATGCGGGGTGCATAGTAAAGGACGGCGTTGATACCGATTGCCTGTTGGAACACGCTGAGCATAATACCGATGAAGATAACCATAACACCATAGGTGAACAGTTTCTCGGTCTTAACGGCAGCGGTGTTCTTGATTTCGGCGAGGATTTCCTTAGCCTTATCAAGGCCGTTGATTTTGCTCAGTACATTCATCGCCTTCTCGTCCTTACCGGTCATAGCCAGATAGCGCGGTGTCTCGGGCACGAAGCATACGAGCAGGGCGAAGAGGCCTGCGGGAACTGCCTCGCTACCGAACATGTAACGCCAGCCTGTAGAGATG
>DCGA01000109.1 GCA_002314465.1 bacterium UBA1790
GCGTTAGCAATCTCGGCAACGGTACCTGTTACCATGTAGAATGTGTTCTTGTCATCGGGGAGGTTGAGGAAGTCGGCAATGCCAATCTGTGTAACCACCTTGAGTTCTTCCTGAACACCGCTTGCAACCTGTGCTACGCTGTTGTACTCGCCACGCTTACCAACTACAGTAATGATGTCACCAACCTTGCCGGTGAAACCGCTTACCTTGTAGCCGTAAACCTCGCCAGAGTAGTCCTTGATGTAGATGTTGCCCTTAGTAGCGTCGGCTACCTTGGTTACAACGCCCGAGAGGCGATACTGTGTATTGCCAACGGGAGCAGCGAGGAACTCGGCGATGCTTGCTGCAGCACCCTTCTGGGAGATCTTCTGGGTAGCTGTGTATTCCTTACCGTTGCTATAGGTCTTGAATGTAACTTCTGTATCGCGGTCACCGCCTTCGTTGGCAGCAGCCTTGAATGTTACATAGGGAGTAGCACCACTATTGATAGCAACGATTGAGAGCCAGCTCTTAGCATCCTCGGGAATCTCAACTGTAACGCCTGAACCCTTAACCTCGAGAGTAGCGGTCAAGTTACCACCCTCAACGGGAAGAGTAGCATCGGCGGGATCAGTCTCAACAACCTTGATGAGAGACTTGACAATCTTTACAACGGTTACGTTAACGAGCTCGATGGTGCTGCCGTAAGTGGTCTTGGGACCTTCAACGGTTACAACGTCACCCACCTCAATGCCGAGGCTTGTAAAGTTCTTCTCCTTACCATTCTTGTCGAGAGTACCGTAGATAGTGATTGTACCTGTATCATCGGTGAGATACCAGTTACCATAAGTAGTGTTGTAGATGCCGGTGCAAGTACCAGTTACGCGGTAAGTCTTGCTGTCGGGACCAGCGATAACCTGGGCGCAAGTTGCGTTTTCAACGCTCTTGAGACCCTGGATAACATTGATGTTCTGAGTCTTGCCAGCGCACTTGATAGCGAGTGAAGTCTCACGGCCACCAGTGTAAGCGTTGGCCTTGAAGGTGATTTTGCTTGTTCCTGCAGCACCGCTTGCGGGTGATACTGTAAGCCAATCGGGAGCACCTTCTACAGTCCAGCTATCGGCTGCGGTGATGTCGATGGTTGTTTCGCCACCAGCCTCGGGGATAGCTACGTATGACTGAGAAACGCGAATCTCGTCAAGATAAGTAGCCTCGTCGTCAGAGCAGCTTGCCAAAGCCATGGCAAAGAGTGCAATGAACGCGGGAAGAATATATTTAAGTTTCATAGTTGTTATATTTCCTTATGAATTAGTTGAAGATATACTTAACACCGATAGCTGCGTTCCAACACTGACCGATAGCGTAGTTAGATACAAAGGTCTGAGTGTTGGCATTGATAGCCTTGGGAGTAGAGAATGTAGCATAACCCTGAGCGTCTACGCCTTCATACTTGAGGATGCGAGCGTCGGAACCGATTTCAGAGTTGATGGTCTTGCTAACACCCCAGCTTGAGTTGAAGAGGTTAAGAACGTTCTTAACATCGAGGCTAACCTGGAGGCAGTGCTTGGTTGAACCAACCTTGAAGTTGAAGTCGTGCTTGTAGCTGAAGTCTACGCGGTGTACCCAAGGAGTGTACAGGCTGTAACCCTCGGCATACTTGCCCTGGTTCTTGCTCAGGTAGCTGTTGTTGTGAACATAATCCATGAAGCGAGTAGCGTCGTCCTTAGAAACGAAGCGGAATGCGCCTGTCTCAACTTCTTCGTCGGTGGGAATGTAGATAGCGTCGTAGTTGTAACCGTCACCGTTCATGTCATTGGTTGTCATGAAAGAGTAGTTGCTGCCACCGCGCCAAGCCTCATACATGAGTGAGTAGTGGTTGTGACCCTTGTCGTGGAGTGTGAGACCTACGTAGTAACGGTCGGGAGTAACGTTGGTAGAGTTGTGCAGCTTGATGTTGTTGGGACCCTCGTAAGTGGGAACATAAGTAAATGCACTCTCGGCAGCGCTACCGGGCATTGAAGTGATCTCCTTGCGAACGGTGTGAGTGTAAGCACCCTCGATGCTAACCCAGTCGGCGGGTTTAGCCTTGAATGATACGCTACCCATCCAAGCGTAACCCTTGCTGGTGTTGGTAAGAACGAAAGCAGCAGTGGTTGTGCGGAAACCTGCGGGATAGATGGGACGGTTGTCAACACCATTGAAGCGAGCGAAACCGCCAACTGAAGGAATTGACCAGTCGCTGATGCAAGCAGCGTTGATGTTCTTGTCGAATACACCCTCAACAGTTACAGTGAAGGGGAACGATACGGGCAGCTTGTAATCAACTGCGAGTGAAGTCTTCCATACCTGAGGCATCTTGAAGCCAGGATCTACAGCCGAGATAGTAGAGGGCAGAGCGCCTTCCTCGGGAGTGATGTTCTCGGGGAACATCTTCTCGCCCTTAGCGTTGGTCATGCTAAGGAGGTAGCTGCGGAGAGCGTCAATAGTAGCCTTGCCGTTAGCGTCGGTTTTGAGACCGCCGGCAAACAGGCTCATGTCATAACCCTTCTTAGCGCTGAGCTGTGCCTGGTACTGAACCATACCACTGTTGGTGGGCATGTTGGTGAAGAATACGAGGGGTGAACGGCCCATGAAGAGACCTGTACCACCACGGAGCTTAAGAACCTTGTTGCCAAGAACGTCCCAAGTGAAACCTAAACGGGGCGAAATTGTAACGCTGGTGTTGGGCCACTTGCCTGTGTCGATGTGACGCTCGGCGCCGTCCATATCATAATAAGTGAGGTTGTAAATCTTCTGGTTGGTCATGAGGTCACTGTTGTTGAAGAAGAGACCGTCGAAACGAACACCCAGAGTGAGCTTGAGGTTCTCGGTGGGATTCCAGTCGTCGCTGAAGAGAACACCGGGCTTGTGGAAACGTACACGAGCAGCGGGGTTAGTTTCGCCACCGTAACCGTAGGTAAGACATACTACCTCGGGAGCAGCGCCGTTGATGAAGTCGTCAACGCTGTTGTAGCGGTAGTAACCTGTACCATTACGCATGTACTGGTTGTCGGCCATCTGGTGCTCGTAGAAGAGACCTGCAGTGAGTTTGTGCTTACCCAGGTAGTAAGTGAACTCGTCCTTAGCCTGCCATACTGTGTTGTGAACAGCGTTGTTCCAGGTGAAGAGCTCATAACCGAGGGCCATGTAGTTATTGATGTCGCCGCTGCCATCGAGGATGTCGATGAAGGGGAACTCGTCAGATGTAGAAGCACGCACGTCGTCCTTCTTGTCGAAGGTGATGCGGAAGAGGTTGCTCATGTTGTCGTTGAGACGGCTGTTGAGCTCGGCCGAGAGAGAGTGTACGAGGTTGTCGGTACCGTACATAGAGTTGGCAAACGACATTGAGTACATAGAAACGCGGCTGTAAGCCGAACGTGTACCACCGTCCATTGAAGAAGAGTTGGGGTTGTTCCAGTAACGGTTCTTCACGTAAGTGTAACGGAGTGAAAGGTGATGCATGTCGTTGACGTTCCAGTCGAGCTTAGCGAGCAGCTTATAGTTGCTCTCGTCGGCGGGGAAGCTGGTGTAAGAACCAGTGTCGTAGCCATACTTGTTCAGCACGTGCTGCTTAACGCGCTCCATGTCGCTGATGAGGGTGCGTGACTGGTAAGCAGTAGCGTCGCCTACACCGTTCTCGGTAGCACGCCAGCGGTTTACAACAGAAGGAATCTTAGACATTTCGCCCGAAACGAAGAAGAACAGTTTGTCCTTAACGATGGGGCCACCGAGGGTTGCACCCCAGGTAGTAGTCTGGTCCTTGTCGCGAACGTTCTGGAGCTGTACGCGGTTAACAGCGTCACCACGCATATTCTCGTTGCGGTGGTACCAGTAAGCGCTACCCTTAACGGTGTTAGTACCCGACTTGGTAATGGCGTTAACACCACCACCGATGAAGTTGCTCTGGCGAACATCGAAGGGAGAAATAACAATCTGCATTTCCTCGATAGCTTCGATAGAGATGGGGTTACCACCACCGGGAAGGTTAGAACTCAGACCGAAGTCGTTGTTGAAGTTAGAACCATCGACAGTGAAGTTGGCCGAACGACCGTCGCTACCTGCGAAGCTCATACCGTTACCGCCGTAGGGCGACAGCTTGGTGAGCTCGGTAAGGCTGCGTGAAACAGTGGGGAGGCTTGAGATCTGGTTGCTGCTGATGTTGGTAGAAGCACCAGTCTTCTCGGCAGCGAACTTAGAACCAACAGCGGTTACCACAACTTCCTGAAGCTGATTCGCATCGTTGGTCATGTTAACGGGGACGTTGGTAGTCTCACCCAGCTGAAGTGTAATGCCTTCGATAGTCTTAGTCTTGTAGCCGATGTAAGAAACCTCGACCTTGTAAGGACCACCGGTACGCATACCCTGAATAGCGAAACGGCCATCAAGGTTAGACACGGCATTGTACTTTGTTCCTGAAGGTGTGTGAACGGCAGTAACCGTAGCACCAATCAGGGTCTCATTGTTCTCGTCGGTAACAAGACCCGACATAGCCGAGGTAGTTACCTGAGCGTTCATTGAAAATGCAACGAAGAGCATTACAATGAAAGACAAAAACTTAATTTTCTTTACCATGATTGAATAAAAAGAAAGTTAAATTAAAAAATTATTAAATAGTTATTTTATATTTTTTATTGTCGTTATATTGAGGCTAAATGCCTGTATATAATAACAATAATCGCTACAACATAAGCCTCGTTTATATCTTAGTCGTAGCGGTAGTTTGTCAATGTCATGTAGGGACTTGCGTCCATGTGGTAGTCGCAACAAAGCACGCGGTACCGATGTAGTCGCGCGTGAGACCGAAAAAGCGTTGATGCATCATCAGCATAACAGTTTTAGATGTCATTTATTGCAAGTCTTTGTTCAACCCAACCAACCAAATCACTGGCTGATTTTTTACACTGCAAAGGTAGTCATTATTTCACACATATTAATATAATAACGGCAGTTTAACACTGTTAACATAAAAATGTGTAAAATGTTAAAAAGACCCCCAAATGGGTTACTCAAGTGCAACGTCTCCGACGTAGCTATGGCTGGGGCGTCTATCCCCATGTAGGTCGCTGTGCTCCCAACATGGGGTTACTCAAGTACAACGTCTTCGACGTAGCTGTATGGTGGGGTGTCTATCCCCATGTAGGTCGCTGGCTCCCAACATGGGGTTACTCATGTGCAACGTCTCCGACGTAGTGTGTGATAGTGCGTCTATCCCCATGTAGGTCGCTGTGCTCCCAACATGGGGGTACTCAAGTGCAACGTCTCCGACGTAGTGTGTGATAGGGTGAGCTGTATGGGGTTACATGAGTCGCATCATGGAATAGGGTGTAAAATGGTGTGATATCATAGGGTTGTCAACGGCGCGCTGTAAGCGCAATGCTGCTATTAGCCCAGGGCAGCGCCCTGGGTATAGGGGAACATCCGTAAGACGCCCTGAAAGGGCAAAAGCATTATAGCTGATATAGTCGCGGACTTTCAGCCCGCTGTTTTTGAGGAGTGGCTTTATCCCCGGCCTGCGACCGGGGTTAATAACGCTTTGCGTTGTGTCGCGCCGCTGGCGCTGAGGCAATATCTGGTGGATTCATAGGAGCTATAGAAACTACTGAAGATATAGGAACACAGCTGGCTTATCTGATATAGTCGCGGACTTTCTTCGGCGCGCAAGGGTGTGTGTTCATTGTCCCCGGCCTGCGACCGGGGTTAATA
>DCGA01000103.1:0-3171 GCA_002314465.1 bacterium UBA1790
GTGATGTGGCCGTTGTGGGTGGTGGAGACACCGCTTGCGAGGAAGCCACTTACCTGAGCAACTTGTGCCGCAAGGTTTATATGATTGTTCGTAAGGATTATCTGCGTGCACAAGCGGCGATGCAGCAACGTGTTGCCGAGCGCGATAATATTGAGGTTATCTATAATGCCAATACCATAGGATTGTTCGGTGAGGACGGACTCGAAGGTGCACACCTTGTTATCAACAAGGGTACAGCAGAAGAAACTATGCGCGACATCGCCGTCGACGGTTTCTTCCTTGCCATAGGCCATCGTCCCAACACTACTTTCCTTAATGGTCAGGTTGAAGTTGACGAACAAGGATACATCGTAACCGACCATGTATCAACCGCTACAAGTGTAGCCGGTGTATTTGCTGCCGGCGATGTTGCCGACCCGCATTACCGACAGGCAATCGCTGCCGCTGGCACGGGTTGTCGTGCAGCCCTCGATGTGGAGCATTACCTCAACAACAAGTAATATACACTAAAGTGTAATTAAGAATACACAAAAGTGTGGTCAGAGTAGTCTGGCCACACTTTTATTATATGTATAGGGAAGTGTTATCTGTAGGTCTTCAGGCGAGGGTAGAACGCCTTGGGTATATAGTCTATCTTGAAGTTGTTGGGATTGCCCACCACGATAATCACATCATACTGTATTCCGCATTTGAGTTGATAATGGCGCAGGTAGCCGTTTGCGGCGTTAATCATGTTTCGTTGCTTGGCTTGGGTGATTGCCTGCATGGGGTTGTAGTGAGCGTCGCTGGTGCGTGTTTTCACTTCCACGATGTGCAGCGTGTTGCTCGCAGGGTCGTGGGCAACAATGTCAATCTCAAGGTGGTTGAGGCGCCAGTTGGTCTCACGTATTGTGAGTCCTTTGCTAATGAGCAATTCGCATGCAGCGTGTTCGCCTACGCGTCCCAGTTCGTTGTGAGCAGCCATTATTGTATCGTGAAAAGTGAAAATAAAAAAAGAGTCTCGCGTTAACGAGACTCTTGCAGGTAGCGGGACTGAGAATTGAACTCAGGACCTCCGGGTTATGAATCCGACGCTCTAACCATCTGAGCTATCTCGCCATCATGGGTAGTACACCCGCAGAGGCTCGAACTCTGGACCCACTGATTAAGAGTCAGTTGCTCTACCAACTGAGCTACGGATGCATANNTGCGAGTGCAAAGGTAGTGCTTTTTTTTTAGTTGTGCAACAATTTGCGTGATTATTTGCAAAGAAAATGCACATTATTCACATAAAGAACCGCACCCGGTGATGGGCGCGGTTCTTTGATATATCATTAAAGTGATTTTGTGACAATTACTTGAAGAGGTATTGTGCACTAATCGATGTGTTTTCGCGAATACACTTGATAGTGTCGGCAAACAGATTGGCAATAGTGAGGATTTTCACCTTGGGACATTTCTTTGATTCGTCAAGTTCGATAGAGTCGGTGAAGTAAACCTCGTCAAGGGCGCTGTCCATGATGCGCTCGGCGGCGGGGTGACTCATGATTGCGTGTGACGCAAATGCTCTTACAGACTTGGCTCCATTCTCCTTCATGATGTTGGCCGCCTTGCATATTGTGCCTGCGGTGTCGATCATGTCGTCAAGGAGGATGACATTCTTGTCCTTCACATCGCCAATGATTGTCATGCTCTCAACCACGTTGGCCTTAGCGCGCTGCTTGTGGCACAATACGAGTGAGGTGTTGAAATACTTGGCGTAAGAATTGGCTCTCTTGGCACCGCCCACATCGGGACTTGCGATTACCATGTCCTCGAGATTGAGCGACTTGATAAACGGCACGAACTCGGTCGATGCATAGAGATGATTCACTGGTACGTTAAAGAAACCTTGGATTTGGTCGGCATGCAGGTCCATTGTGATAAGACTGTCAATACCGGCTGCAATAAGCAGGTCGGCAACCAGCTTTGCAGCAATAGAAACACGTGGTTTGTCCTTACGGTCCTGTCTTGCCCAGCCAAAGTAGGGGATAACAGCGGCAACCGAACGTGCCGATGCTCTCTTAGCTGCATCTACCATGAGAAGCAGCTCCATGAGATTGTCAGATGTGGGTTGGGTAGATTGAACCAGATAGACGTCAACGCCTCTTACGGATTCTTCGAACGATACTTCAAACTCGCCGTCAGCAAAGGTCTGAACATTCACTTTGCCAAGTTCAATACCCAAGGCATGGGCCATTTTCTCGGCAACGTTGTGAGAATTTCTTCCTGAGAAAACTTTGAAAGTACTCATAATTGATAGAGGATTAAAACGTACTGCAAAGGTACAAAATATAAATTTGTTTACCTAATATATTATTGTAAAAAAAGGGAGCAACAAGTTTATTTAAGAAATCTTCCATACCACTGCGTCATGGGCACCTATTGTGACCATGAACGGTATGTTACAGGTGAAGGAAGCAGTACATTCATTACCGTGCAGTAACTCAACGCAATGCTTTTCGCCCTGACCTATACCCATGTGGACGAATGCATGCTCGGGAATATTGATTCCTGTGGTGATTTCTTTGTCCGAGAAATTGGCGACGATGAGCAGCACACTGTCATTGTCGTGACGCAGGAATGCAAACTGATGAACAAGGTGAGGATTGACATACATGAGGTCATACATGCCTCCGCTTGCAATAGCCTTCTCGCTGTTGCACAACTTGAGCACACGCGAGTAATAGTCGCGCAGTTCAAGTGAGCGGCTCGACGACTTGCCGGTGAACCACTTGCGTAGTGACGGAACACTCCAGAAGTCAAAAATTGTGGTGCGTCCGTCCATGCCGCTGAATCCCTCGGCATCGGTGCCGCGCTCGCCCAGTTCCTGGCCTGCATAGAGGAGGAACGGACTGCGGTCGAGCATTGCGCTTACTACCAGTGCAGGTCGCCCGGCAAGGGCATTGCCGCAGAACTGGGGTGACGCAAGGCGCAACTCGTCGTGGTTCTCGAGGAAGTTGAGCATGTGGTCGCCCATAAATCCCAACTGCTGCCAGCAGCGGGTGATATCGTGTGTGCAGGCGTTGTACTTGAGAATGTTGAACAGACTATCGTAAAGTGTAACTTTGTTGTACAGATAGTCAAATCCTCCGTGCTGCACATAGGCACTGTAGAGTGCCGTGTCGTAAATCTCGGCAATGAAAATGATGC
>DCGA01000103.1:3187-3393 GCA_002314465.1 bacterium UBA1790
GGGATGTTTGGCCTTAACCTGCGCAATGGCCCAGTGCCAGAATTCAACGGGCACCATGTGCACCATGTCGCACCTGAAGGCGTCGATACCCATTGCTGCCCAGTAAAGCATAATGTGGAGCATCTTGTGCCATGTGGGAGGTATGGGGTCGAAGTGTCGGCTACCGTTCCATGGGTCGATGCCATAGTTGAGTTTCACGGTCTCAT
>DCGA01000103.1:3517-6597 GCA_002314465.1 bacterium UBA1790
CGCTGCCCAGGTCGATAGAGGGTGAAAACTTCTGGTCGGTAATGTAGTAGAAATTGTTGGTAGGAGAGAAGAACATGCCCTTGTCATCGCCTTGCCCCAGGTCTTTGATACCACGTGGGCATGCATCACTGTGATACTCGCGTGCTACGTGATTAGGGACAAAGTCCATTACTACCTTGAGCCCGGCACGATGGGTGCGGTTTACAAGCCGTTTCCATTCGTCTTTTCGCTTGTCTACGTTCACGGCAATGTTGGGGTCTATGTCATAATAGTCGCGTATGGCATAGGGTGAGCCCGCTTTGCCCTTGACTACATAGGTGTTGCAGGGTGTGATGCCGTTCTTGCTGTGGTCGACAGCCGTGGCGTGTTCGATGACGCCGGTGTACCACACATGGGTTGCACCAAGCGACTTTATCTCCTTGAGACGTGCGGCGTTGATGTCGTTCATCTTACCTACACCGTTGGTCTCCACATCGCCGTTGGCGACGCAGGTGGGGCAAGTGTTGGTGTACAAGCGGGGTAGTAGTTGGTATATTACGATTTTACCTGACATATTCTTCTGTTTAGTAAAAAATAGGGCGAGACTCGTTTGCAGCCTCGCCCTATATATAATAAGGTATTACCTTAATTATTATCCGAGGAAGCTCAGGAGGATACCTGCAGCAACTGCCGAACCGATAACGCCGGCCACATTGGGACCCATAGCGTGCATGAGCAGGAAGTTGCGGGGATCGGCCTTGGCACCTTCTACCTGGCTAACGCGTGCAGCCATGGGAACGGCGCTAACACCAGCCGAGCCGATGAGCGGGTTGATCTTTTCCTTGAGGAACAGGTTCATGACCTTAGCCATAAGGACACCCGATGCCGAGCCGATACCGAATGCTACGATACCAACGCAAAGGATACCCAGTGTCTGGAAGTTCATGAATGAGCTTGCGGTAGCGGTAGCACCAACTGTGAGACCGAGGCAGATAACAACGATGTTGTTAAGCTCGTTCTGTGCAGCCTTGCTCAGACGCTCTACAACGCCACTTTCCTTCATGAGGTTACCCAGCATGAGGCAACCGATGAGGGTTGCAGCCGAGGGAACGATGAGAGATACGATAACAGCAACCACGATGGGGAAGATAATCTTCTCCTTCTTGCTCACTGTGCGCAGCTGATTCATGCGAATCTTGCGCTCCTTGTCGGTGGTGAGGAACTTCATGATGGGGGGTTGGATAACGGGAACCAGTGCCATATAGCTGTAAGCAGCTACAGCGATGGGGCCGAGGAGCTCGGGAGCCAGCTTCGATGTGAGGAAGATGGCTGTGGGACCGTCGGCGCCACCAATGATACCGATTGATGCAGCCTGTGCGGGAGTGAAACCGAAGATGGGAAGATCCATCTGGGTTACCAGGAAGGTTGCAAAGATACCAATCTGTGCAGCAGCACCCAGCAGGAGGCTCTTGGGGTTAGCGATAAGGGGACCGAAGTCGGTCATCGCACCTACACCGAGGAAGATGAGGCAGGGATAGATACCAGCCTTAACACCGATGTAAAGGATGTCGATAAGACCGCCGTGGGCCATGATGTAACCGTAAGAGTGGTAGTTGGGGCTATTAGCATTGAGGAACTCGTTGTTCCACATGTTAGAGTCGAAGAGGCCTGCACCGGGCAGGTTGGTCAGAATCATACCGAAAGCGATGGGGAGTAGCAACAGGGGCTCATACTCTTTCTTAATGGCAAGGAAGAGCAGGAAGCAACCCAGGGCAATCATCACCAGGTTCTTCCAACCCTCACCGCAGAAGAAGGCTACAAAACCCATCTCGGTGGTGAACTTGTCGAGGCTTGACGCCAGGTCGAAGTCAGCCGCCAGCATAGGCAGAGCCAGAAGCAGGAGGATTGCAAATGAAAACAGTCTTTTGAAATTTCTTGTTTGCATTTTGATTCAATTAACGATTAATCAATCAAGTTCAACAAGAGCTTGGCCACTCTGTACCTGGGCACCAGCATCAACGAGCACAGCCTTGATAGTTCCGGCGAACTCAGCAGTGATGCTGTTTTCCATCTTCATGGCCTCCATCAGACATACTGTGTCACCAGCCTTGACAGCGTCGCCGGCCTTAACGAGTACCTTGGTGATGGTACCGGGCAGGGGAGCGTCAATAACCTTTGCGCCAGCAGCGGGCTTGGGAGCAGCGGGTGCTGCGGGAGCTGCAGCAGGTGCGGGTGCAGGTGCGGGTGCTGGAGCAACCTTAATAGCGGGGGCAGCAGCGGGTGCTGCAACTGCGTCGGCTACCATCTCAACCAGCAGGTCGCCCTGGTTTACGCTCTGACCCTCGGCAACAGCGATGCGCTGTACAGTGCCGTCGGCCTCAGCGATGATATCGTTAGCCATCTTCATAGCCTCGATAACCAGGAGTACGTCGCCCTTCTTTACGTGCTGACCGGCAGCAGCAACAACCTTAGTAACTGTACCGGGAAGCTCTGAAACAACATTCTTGGGTCCGCCTGCCTGGCCGCCGCCCTGTGAAGCGCGTGCCATTGTGGGAGCAGCTGCCTTGGTTGTAGGCACTTCTACCTGATAAGCCTGACCGTTTACGGTAACTACGAGTTCACCAGCGCCCTTTTCGTCAACGCTTGCAGTGTAGTCTTGACCGCTTATTTTAAATTTGAATTCTTTCATTGTTTATGTTTACAATTGATTTGTTACTCTGTTATCACAATCTCTCGTTAAGCACAGCGTGCCAAGCCGACGGAGTCTTCTTGATAGTGAGGACACCGCTTTCCTGGTCGCCTTTGCTCTTCTGGTAAAGGTAGAGTGCGGTTGCCACTGCAGCCTTGTCGAGTTCGCTTGCCTCGGCGAGGGGCTTAGCAGCGGGCAGCTCGGCCACGCCAGCCTTTACGCTGTTATCCTTTGTGGATTTCTGTGCAACGTAGCTGAAAACCTGCAGTACGAGGACGAGGATGACGAGGATGCTGAACACCACGCCAATGCCCATACCGGTCATCAACCATGCTACACTCCAGTTAGCTGATAAAAGCATATTCTATCGTGTTTAAGAATTTTACAAAGGAATATTACCGTGCTTCTTAGC
>DCGA01000072.1:0-8028 GCA_002314465.1 bacterium UBA1790
TGGTGGGCGGCATCGTGATGAACAATGCCTCGGGTATGAGTTGCGGCACACATGCCAATAGCGACCAGGAACTCATCTCGCTGCGCATCGTGCTGCCCGACGGCACTGTGCTCGACACCGGCGACGAAGCGAGCCGCGAGGCATTCCGCCAGTCTCACCCCGAGTTCATCAAGGGCATTGAGCAGTTGCGCGACCGTGTCATGGCCGACGAGGAACTTGTGGAACGCATCCGCTACAAGTACTCTATCAAGTGCGTTACCGGTCTCAACATTTATCCGTTCGTAAGATTTTCCGACCCCTTCGACATCATTACCCACCTCATGGTGGGTAGCGAGGGAACCCTGGCATTTGCCAGCGAGTTCACTATGAAGACAGGTCACCTGCATCCCTTCAAGTCGAGCGCTATGCTCTACTTTGCCGACATGCGCCGCGCTTGCGAGGCTGTGGTCGACATGAAGTAGGGACCTGTGCACTGTGCCGAGTTGCTCGACAAGAAGTCGCTCGAGAGCGTTGACGATAAGACCGGTCCCAACCTCACCGCAGTGCTTATCCAGACCTTTGCCGACTCGCAGGAAGAACTCGACAGCAACATCGCTGCCATCAACAAGATACTCGAGCCCTACGAACTCTATGTTCCCGCTCGCTTCACAAGCGACCCCAAGGAGTATGGCAAGTACTGGGCCATCCGTTCGGGCATCTTCCCCAGCGTGGGCGGCACTCGTCCGTTGGGTACAACGGTAATCATCGAGGACGTGGCGTTCCACATCGAGGACCTTCCCGATGCAACCGTTGACCTTGCCAACATGCTCGCCGAGCACGGATATGACGACAGCTGTATCTACGGTCATGCCCTCGAGGGCAACTATCACTTCATCGTGGCTCAGTCGTTCGACAGCGACGAGGAGGTGAAGCGCTACCGCAACCTCATGGACGAGATTGTGAAACTCGTTATCGACAAGTACGACGGTTCGCTCAAGGCCGAACACGGTACCGGCCGCAACATGGCACCGTTTGTAGTGAAGGAGTGGGGTGAGAAGGCGTTCGAGGTGATGCGTGAGGTTAAGCGCATCTTCGACCCCGATTGCATCCTCAATCCCGGCGTAATCTTTAACGACGACCCCAAGTGCTTTGTCAAGGGCTTCAAACCCATGCCTCTCACCAATGATAATGTGGACAAGTGCATCGAGTGCGGTTTCTGCGAGACTAACTGTCTGGCTCACGGCCTCACCATGTCGTCGCGCCAGCGCATAATCGTGCAGCGCGAGATTGCGCGCCTCAAGGCCACTGGCGAGGACAATGCCCGCCTGGCACGCCTCGAGAAGCAATATGAATACTATGGCGACGCTACCTGTGCGGCCGACGGACTGTGCAGCACCTCGTGTCCCATGAAGATAAATGTGGGTGACCTCACCCACGACCTGCGCAATGCTGCCCATGCGCCCGGAACCAAGTTCCACAGCGTGGGTAATTTCGCAGCCAACCATTTCGCCGGTGTGAAGAGCGCCCTCAAGGGTGCCCTGTACATGGCATCGGCTGCCCACGCAGTGCTGGGCGACAGTGCTGTCACCGGTATGGGCAAGGCTATGCATGGCATGGGTCTGCCCCTGTGGACTCCCGCTTTGCCCAAGGCTCACTGCATGAAGAAACTTGCTGCCACCGTTCAGGAAAAGAAGGTGGTGTATTTCCCCAGTTGCCTTAACCAGACTATGGGCCACTCCAAGGGTGGTAACAAGGTTGACCTGGTTGACAAGGTAGTGGAATTCCTCGGCCGTGCCGGTTGGCAGGTAATCTTCCCCGAGGGTATGGAGAAGATGTGCTGCGGCATGATATGGGAGAGCAAGGGTATGCCCGATGTCGCCAATCGCAAGACTGCCGAACTCGAGGCTGCCATGCTCAAGGCAAGCGAGAACGGCAAGTATCCCGTGATGTGCGACCAGAGCCCCTGTCTGCACCGCATGCGCGAGAACATGAAGCAACTCAAGCCGCTCGAACTCATGGAGTTTATCCACGACTATGTGGCCGACGACCTCACTTTCAATAAGACCGACGAACCTGTGGCAATCCACATCACCTGCTCGAGCCGTCACATGGGCCTTGTCGACAAGATTCTGTCGCTGGCTCACCGCTGCTCAAGCAATGTGGTGCTGCCCGAGGGGGTAGGGTGTTGCGGTTTTGCCGGAGACAAGGGTTTCACTCATCCCGAACTCAATGCCTATGCGCTGCGCAAACTGCGTCCCGCCATTGAGGCTGCGGGCGTGAAGCGCGGATTCTCTAACAGCCGCACCTGTGAGATAGGCCTTACCACCAACAGCGGTGTTCCTTACCAGTCGCTCGTTTATCTTATAGATGAGGTGACTAAGTAAGGGGTTAATAGGTTAAGGGGTTAAAAGGTTAACTCGAGAACTCCGATTAAATAAGATTTAAAAAGTTTTTTTAATATAAAATGGCAACTAACAACAGCAAACGATTACTTGCAGTCGACATCTTGCGCGGTATCACCGTGGCAGGTATGCTGCTGGTAAACAACCCGGGTTCGTGGGGACATCTTTACAAGCCCTTGGCTCATGCCGAGTGGATTGGACTTTCGCCCACCGACCTCGTGTTCCCGTTCTTTATGTTCGTGATGGGTGTGAGCATGTTCTTCTCATTGCGAAAGTTTGACTTCAAGCCCAGCGGCAGCCTTATGCTTAAGATATGCCGTCGCACACTCATCATGTTCCTCATCGGTTGGATTGTGCAGTGGTTTGGCATGTGGCTTCGCGGACTTTATATTCCCAGCCAGTCGTTCTTCGACGTAGCGTTTGAGAAACTCCGCATCCTGGGTGTGTTCCAGCGTCTTGCGCTTGTCTACTTCTTCGGCTCGCTCGTT
The DNA here is from genome assembly GCA_002314465.1 of bacterium UBA1790. Taxonomy (GTDB): domain Bacteria; phylum Bacteroidota; class Bacteroidia; order Bacteroidales; family Muribaculaceae; genus Sodaliphilus. The sequence continues at coordinate 2,870 of DCGA01000072.1, forward strand.
GCAGTGCTGTTCAAGCAGAAGTTCATCCCCTGGATAATAGGTCTGATTCTTGTTGCCTATGCGGTGATACTGGGCCTGGGCCATGGCTATGACTTCAACAGCGACAATGTGCTGTGCAGCGTCGACCTTTCGCTGCTCGGCGAGAACCACATGTACCACGAGGGTGCCTATGGATTCTCTCTTGCACTCGACCCCGAGGGCATACTGAGCACGCTGCCGTGTATTGCCCATGTTCTCATTGGCTTCATGATGGGTAAGGTGCTTGTCAACATACGCGACAACCGCGACCGAGTTGTGAAAATAGCCGTTTGGGGCTGTGTGATGCTGCTCGTGGGCTGGTTGCTGCAGTATGGCATTCCTTGCGCCAAGAAGGCGTGGACATCGTCTTATGTGCTCATTACCTGCGGTATGGCATCGTGCGTGCTTGCAATGCTCATCTATTGCATCGACATCAAGGGCCACGACAAGTGGTGCCGTTTCTTCCAGGCGTTTGGCGTTAACCCGCTGTTCTGCTACTTGCTGGGTACAATCCTCGCTATCATCTTCGGCGCTGTGATAGTTTACCAGAGCGACGACTATGTGCGCGGCGATGCCGAGAAGGCTGTTGCCCTCTACACTCCTCTTGCCGCCGACAGTTGTGCCGAGGCTCAGAATAACCTCGCCATTGCCTATTTCAACGGCAAGGGCGTTGACGAAAACCAGGCCGAGGCTGTGAAACTGTTCCAGGCCGCTGCCGCCGATTCGTCTATGGTTAAGGCACGCTACAACCTGGCGCTGGCTTACATGCAGGACGATGATGTGACCAACGACAAGGAAGTCGTTACGCTCCTCACCGAGGCTGCCGACTCATCGATGACAAGCGCCCAGTTCAACCTGGCGCTGTGCTACGACTTCGGCAAGTTTGTGCAGACCGACCACGCCAAGGCTATGGAATACTACATGGCTGCTTCTAAACAAGGCTTGCGCCGTGCCAAGGAAGCGGTTAACGCTTGCTATGCCGACACCGTAGGCGCAACATCGCTCTACCGTTTTGACGATGTGATGCTGCACGACATGAGCGGTTTCGGCGCATTTGAGGGAGATAGCCTCACCGCCAAGCAGACCGCCTTCAACGAGGCTGTAAATGTGGCTCACGGCACAGGCGAGCGCGCATCAATCAAGGCAAAGGCCTATGAGTGGTGCCAGGGTGTTACTACCAGCGACGAGGCTGCATCGTGCCTGCACGCGATACTCTTCGTGTTGCTCAACTGGTGCTTCGGTTACATCCTTTACAAGAAGAAAATTTACATAAAAATATAATATAAACCAATAAACTAAAAAATTATGATTTTAATTGCTGACTGCGGATCAACCAAGATTGATTGGTGTCTGCTCAACGACGGCGAGAAACTGGCACAAGTTTTTACAACTGGTATGAACGCCCTTCTGCTCACTGAAGAGGAAATGACCAACCGCATCAAGGAAGAACTTATGCCGCACATCAAGAGCTATAAGGTAGACGAAATCTACTATTATGGCGCTGGTATCATTAGCGAGGAAATCAAGCAACAGGTTGTGAACGCCCTTAAGGCCAATTTCCCTGCTGCTTCTAAGGTAGAGGTTGATAGCGACCTCCTGGCTGCTGCACGCGCACTGTGCCAGCACGAGCCCGGCGTGGCTTGTATCATGGGTACAGGTTCTAACTCTTGCTACTACGACGGCGAGAAGGTTGTCGACAACGTTTCTCCCCTGGGTTACATCCTGGGCGACGAGGGTAGCGGTGCCGTTCTGGGCAAGCTCCTCGTGGGCGACGTGCTCAAGAAACAGCTTCCCGAGGCAATTTGCGAGAAGTTCCTCAAGCAGTACAATACTAACCGTACTGAGATAATCACCAACGTTTATAAGAAACCTGCTGCCAACCGTTACCTGGCAAGTTTCGCTCCCTTCATCTCTGAGAATAACGATGTTCCCGAGGTGCACGAGTTGGGTGTTCGCGCTTTCAAGGCTTTCTTCCAGCGCAACGTTGCCAATTATGCCAACTATCAGCAGCTCCCCTGCAACTTCGTGGGTTCAATCGCTTATTACCAGAAGAAGAACCTGGTAGAGGCTGCCGAGGCTTGTGGTATCACTGTGGGAACTATCATGCAGACCCCCATGGACGGTCTCATCAAGTTCCACACTAACTAAGGCTTCCCCCACCGGGGCCGTCGAGCCCCGGGCAATCTGTAAATAACAAACTAAAATCAATTTTAAACTATGGCTTTTGTAAAGATTAGCGAACAATCATCACTCTATAACGACCTCGAGAAGAAGTCGGTACACGAACTCCTCACCGATATCAACCGCGAAGACCACAAGGTGGCCGACGCAGTGGAGAAGGCAATTCCCCAGATTGAGAAGCTCGTTACCGGTATCGTTGAGCGCATGAAGCGCGGTGGCCGCATCTTCTACATGGGTGCAGGTACCAGCGGACGCCTGGGCGTGCTCGATGCAAGCGAGATTCCCCCCACATTCGGTATGGATCCGGGTTGGATTATCGGCCTCATCGCCGGTGGTGACCACGCGTTGCGCAACGCCGTTGAGAACGCCGAGGACGACACCGAGCAGGGATGGAAAGACCTCCAGGCTTTCAACGTTAACGAGAAGGACACCATCATCGGTATCGCGGCATCGGGTACTACTCCCTATGTCATCGGTGCACTGCGCACTGCCCGCGAGCACGGCTGTCTCACCGGCGCTATCAGCAGCAACCCCGACTCGCCCGTGAGCCAGGTTGCCGAGATAGGCATCGAGATGGTAGTTGGTCCCGAGTATGTTACCGGTAGTTCACGCATGAAGAGCGGTACTGGTCAGAAACTCATCTGCAACATGATTTCTACCAGTGTCATGATTCAGATGGGACGCGTTAAGGGTAACAAGATGGTCAACATGCAGCTTTCTAACGCTAAACTCGTCGACCGTGGCACACGCATGGTTATCGAGGAACTGGGTTTGGAATATGAGGAGGCTAAGCGCCTGCTCCTTCTCCACGGTTCGGTAAAGAAGGCTGTTGACGCCTATAACGAGAACAAGTGATGAAACGTTGCATTATATTGCTGCTTGCTGTGCTGGCCATCATGCCCATGTGGGCTCAGAAGGCCAATAATGACCCTTACTACGGTCGCCGCGCCACTCTCTTCGAGTTGCTGCCCGTGGGCAAGAAGGACATTATCTTCATTGGCAACAGCCTTACCGACGGCTGCGAGTTCAACGAACTGCTTGGCAACAAGAACGTGAAGAACCGTGGCATCGTGGGCGATATCATCCAGGGTATCTACGAGCGCATCGACCCCGTTCTCAAGGGACAACCCAAGAAGATTTTCATCCAGAGCGGTGTCAACGATGTGTCGCATGGCGTGAGCGCCGACAGCATTGCCCGCGTCATGGAGAAACTCATCGTCAAGATTAAGAAGGAGAGTCCGCGCACCAAGATTTACCTGCAGAGCATGCTCCCGTTTAACAACGAGGTGCGTGAGTGGAAACTGCTCAAGGGCCGCGACCAGGTGGTCGTCGACGGTAACCGCCTCCTCGAGCAGGTGGCTCGTCGTCAGGGTGTTACCTGGATAAACCTGTACCCCCTGTTCGTCGACGAGAACGGGCGACTCAAGGCCGAGTATACCAACGACGGACTGCACCTCATGGGCCCGGCCTATCTGGTGTGGCGCGATGCCGTCGCACCCTATGTCAAGTGACATAACCACCCATTAAAACAGATTAACCTTGCGGGGATGGCTCATAGGCTGTCCCCGCTTCCTTTATTGACCAAAATTTGCGAAAAATAGACCACTTTTTTCGGGGTTATTGTATGTTATACAACATATAATTATTTGTGTAATAAGAGAAAATGATGTAACTTTGCACCCAAATTGTGGATATGGTTGAAAGACTGAGTCACACTTTTGAACACACACATTATTTTGGAAATAAACAATTTATATAAATTTTTAAGTAAAAGTTAATGGTAAAGTATTATTTGAGATTAATGGTTGTTTTAGCAATAACCATTATTTGTAATGTAAGTGCCAGTGCCCAATACGATGTGTACGGTACTTTCGCATCAGGTAACTGGTGGCAAGAAATCGGCTACGCTGGCGTTGGTAACAACAACGAGGTTCTCGCCGTTGGTGAGGTCGATATGTCGCTTTCTTTAACATCTGATGATGTTAAGAATTCAACAAGCCACTACAATATTAGAAACATCTCTGCTTCTAACGTAGTTATTAATTCTTATGAGTTTAGTGTTTCATATCGTCTTTTGGGTAAAGCAACAGACTCAAAGTATGTAAAAAAAATCAAACTGTGGGCTCGCAAGTACGATGCTACTTATGCATCGAGCAATTCTTCTAAAGTTGCTAACACATTCGCTTACCCCTTCGATTATCGCGACCCCGTTGGTAAGAGTGATGCAATCCTTCTTGCAGAAACTACTGATTTGAGTCAAACGGGTTCATTTACAGTTACTTTGCAACCCGAGTTGGCTAATTACGTGTTATACTTGACTGCAGACATTAGTGGTGATTTAAATATTAATGATCCTAATGATGTTCCTTTCCTTACTTCGTCAAATAAGGCTGAAATGGGAGCAAACATTACTGCTATCTCGCATAAGAGAAACGTTACGTTTGATTATACGTATCAATACACAAGAACCCAGAATAGTACCAATTATCGAACATACACATCTACTACTTCAAAAACTATTGACAAGAACGTAACGGTTACTCTTGCTCAGAAGGGTAAGAACGGTACTAACGGCTCTCGCGTTTTGGTTCCCGGTCGCAAGGTGCTTTATTCTCCCAACGATTTCTACTCTAAGTACTATCGTATCCCTGCCATTGCTAAGGCTGCTGACGGTTCGCTCGTAGCAATCAGCGATGCCCGTAAGTATCACATCCACGATATCAAGAACGATATCGATATCCTTGCTCGCCGTTCAACCGATGGTGGTGAAACTTGGAGCAACCCTGTGACTATTGCTAAGGGTAGTGGTATGGACGAGACAAGTACTTCTTGCTCAAGCGGTATTGGTTATGGTGATGCTGCTGTGGCTGCTCTTCCCAATGGTGACCTTCTCGTTACCATGATTCAGGGTTACGGTTTCAGTGAAACTACCAGCACAAACCTCACCAAAAACTACTACT
>DCGA01000072.1:8048-8603 GCA_002314465.1 bacterium UBA1790
CCTTAGCCACACCAATGGTCAGAGTTGGAGTTCATTGCAAGAAATCCCTGCCGACCTCTATGGTAACGAGCGTGGTTGTATCGCTCCCGGTAACATCTGCGTTGCTAAGGAAGGTGCTCTTGCAGGCAAGGCTATTGCATGTTTCCGCTCTTACAAGACTCACACTAATACTTCGACAACCCGCAACTACTTCCTCCTGTTTGATCCCCAAACAAAGGAGTGGAGCCGCATCAATGTGGGTTCTACAGGTTACTACAAGATTGGTACCGACGATGAGGCACACCTCATCGAGGTAAGCGAGAACACTTTCTTGCTCTCTATCCGTACAAATGGTTCTGGTTATCGTTACTTTGCACGTCTTGTTTACAATGCCACTGCAGGTACTTTCACCGCAACACAAGTAACCGGCAACAACATGAATCTGGGTACATACTGTAACGGTGACATCATGAGCTACGAGGCTATGGTCAACGGTACAAAGCAGAACTACCAGTTGCACACTCTCGCAAGTTCTACAACTACTGGCCAAACCGGTTATACAAATGCTGTGCGTAG
>DCGA01000072.1:8620-8964 GCA_002314465.1 bacterium UBA1790
AGTGGACTCCGTGCTTTCTACACCCAGTACACTGGTGGCACAAGCATCTCTTGGACTGCTTCGACCAACCTGAGTGACCCCTACAATGAGAATACTTACCGCAAGGAGACTGCTCAGTATGCGTCAATGACTACGCTTTCCGATGGTTCTATCGGTGTTCTCTTTGAGGAATATCCCCAGGTTGTCAGAGTTGATGACGGTGATGGTGGTGACTTCGTGATGCAGGATGTTTATATGCTGCTTCGCGTGGGTGACATCATCCCCGATGCTACTCCCCTCGACGAGGAGCAACTGCTTCCCCCCGTTATCAATCCCGGCGCAACCACTTATAACTGTGCCGATGA
>DCGA01000072.1:8983-10687 GCA_002314465.1 bacterium UBA1790
CCGACCGTCCCAACCCCATCGTTGTTTCTCACGAGAACACAATTGAGGGCGTGAACACTATCTACAAGGTTTATGTTTACGACAAGAATGGTAATCAGGTAGGTGTAATCACTGGCAACTTCAACGACGGCAACAGCAAGTCTCTTGACTGGGATGAACTCAACACCGTTGCCCTTGACGACGACGGCAACACTCTTGAGGACTTCGTTGGTGGCGCCGAGAACAGCGGTGCATACATTCGCGTGACCGCTATTTGCCGGAAGGATGAATATCGTGACAGCGAAATCGCTTCACAGATTTATCTCTTCAAGACTCCCGTTCGCAAGCTTATGATTCGTGCCAAGGAATCGGCTGCTTGGGGTGATCCCTATCTGATGTCTCAGTACATCGGTACTTACGAGCAGGGTGAGGTAATGAGCGTTGGTGCAGGTGCACTTGTAATCGCTAATGCGACTAACAAGTATCCCTACACATTCATCGGCTACAGCCTTGACGCTAACAGCTATGTACCTCTGACTACTGCTCAGAAGAACATTCTCGCTGTTCAGCAGATTACTCCCCGCCAGATTAACTTCACCGTTCCCACCGAGGAGCAGCTTGCCAACAATGAGGATGGCGTGCTGGTACTCTACGCATGGTATGAGAGTAACGCAATGGGTATCAAGACCCGCGTTTACACTAACTACTTCGACAGTGCTGCCGACAATGCAGAGGCTGCTATTACAGGCACCTATGTTCGCCACTACTTCCACAACGACTGGTATCCCACCGAGGTTATGGCTGGCGAGGACTTCCCCGCAGCAACTCCCGGTCTCACATTCGACAACATCCGCAACAAGGGTAACAACTATGCAACATCTAACCTCGTTTACAACCTGTCAGCAAAACAGCAGGGTCTCGATGCTAACGTAGTAATCATGCCCGATAGCCGCGCTATGGGTTACAATGCAATCGTTATGGTTAAGAGCGTGAGCGGCGACAGGTATGTAAACAAGGCTCCCGCACGTGCTGCTGCAACCAACAACGCTAAGTACTATCTGCTCCAGGGTAGCAAGGCTCCCTTCGCCGATGGTTCAACCGTTAAGGATAACGCAACCCAGGTAATCGACTGGTACACTACTAACGAATTCTCACAGCTGATGCCCGTTAAGGTTGAGGGTATCGCATTTGAGGAACTCGTTGCTAAGGGCGTGTCAAGCGCCGATAACACCGACTTCGATGTTGAGGTTTACGTAGTTAAGGGCAACACCCTGACAAGCGTGAGTGCACTCGACAGCGAGTCTAACTACGAGGCTAAGGTTGTTCACCGCATCCGTTACAGCAATGACATCACAACAGCCGTAGACGACATCAACGCTAACCGCGAGGTTAAGTCTGTACGCTACTACAACGCTGCAGGTATGCAGAGCGTAACTCCCTTCCACGGCGTTAACATCGTGGTTACCGAGTTCACCGACGGCACCCGCAAGGCTGTAAAGGTAATCAAGTAAACACATTTACCATTCTTTTATACCCCGAGAGGTCGCTTCCCAGTGAAGGGAGGCGACCTCTTTCCTTTTTCAAGGTTACGAATAACCACCAGTAGTTAATAAATTAGTGTAAATTCGTGATAATTCGTGGACAAAAAACATCCGCGAGTTCTGCGAGTTCCGCGAGAGACTAAACCCCCTCGCGAAGCCAAAAATCAGAGTAATCAGATAAATC
>DCGA01000058.1:0-584 GCA_002314465.1 bacterium UBA1790
GCGCCGAGTATGCCAACGTTCAGCCCCATAGCGGCGCACAGGCCAACATGGCTGTGTTCATGGCATGCCTCAAGCCCGGCGACAAGTTCATGGGCCTCAATCTCGCCCATGGCGGACACCTGTCACACGGTAGCCCAGTGAACTTCTCGGGTATGCACTTCCAGCAGTGCGAATACAACGTTACCCCCAACACCAACCTCGTAGACTACGACATGATGGAAGAAGTGGCTCTGCGCGAGCAACCCAAGCTCATCGTGGGTGGTGCGAGTGCCTATAGCCGCGAGTGGGACTACGCACGCATGCGTCAGATTGCCGACAAGGTAGGCGCTCTGCTCATGATCGACATGGCTCACCCCGCAGGTCTCATTGCCGCAGGTCTCCTCGAAAATCCCCTCAAATATGCACATATCGTAACCAGCACAACCCATAAGACACTGCGCGGTCCCCGCGGCGGTATCATTCTGCTGGGGCAGGACTTTGACAATCCCTGGGGCAAGGCAACTAAGAAGGGCGTGATTCGCAAGATGTCGTCACTTCTCGACTCGGCAGTGTTCCCCGGCGTACAGGGCGGTCCCCTCGAGCAT
>DCGA01000058.1:615-2729 GCA_002314465.1 bacterium UBA1790
CAGTGGCATTCGGCGAGGCTCTGCAACCCTCTTTCAAGGAGTATCAGATGCAGGTACAGAAGAACGCAAGGGCAATGGGCCAGGCTCTCATCGACAAGGGTTACAAGATCTGCTCAGGCGGTACCGACAACCACTGCCTGCTCGTAGACCTTCGCACTAAGTTCCCCGAACTCACAGGTAAGGTAGCCGAGAACGCACTCGTGGCAGCCGACATCACAGCCAACAAGAATATGGTTCCCTTCGACGACCGCAGCGCGTTCCAAACATCAGGTCTGCGCCTTGGTACTCCCGCAATCACCACACGCGGTGCCAAGGAAGAACTCATGGGCGAAATCGTTGAACTCATCGACACCGTTCTCCACGCACCCGAAGACCAAGCGGTTATCACAAGCGTACGCGAGAAGGTGAACAGTATCATGAAGGACTACCCCATGTTTGCTTGGTAAATCACACAAAACAATACTTAAGTCAAGGCTGCCTCGCACAGAGGCGGCCTTGTTTGTAACCATAAGAAAAACTATATGAAAAGGATATTAGCATCACTGTTCTTCATTGTCATCTGTTTGGCCATCGGCTATGGAGTGGGCATGGCAATTGCCCACGGCTTGGGCGGGCACAAAGACGTGGACAGCGTAAAGATGATGTGGGCTATCGCACTTGCGTTCGTGTCGCTCCTGTTGGCGCTTTTTGTCAACACCGTGCTGCACGAGGCAGGCCACATGATAGGAGGACTTGCCACAGGCTACCGCTTCATGTCGTTCCGCATCTTCACTTCCTCGCTGGTCAAGACCGAGAAGGGCTACCAGTGGAAGAAATTCAACATTCCCGGCACACTTGGGCAATGCCTCATGATTCCTCCCACCGATACCGAGTGTGAGAAAATCCCCTACTTCTGGTACAACGTGAGCGGTGTGCTGGTTAACCTCGTCATCCTCGTCTTGACAGGGCTTCCACTGCTGCTGTGCGATCTACCCACCGTTCCTTTCTCAATATGCCTGATGATGGCTATCGTGGCGGCATGGATGTTTGTCTTCAACACTATTCCCATGACACCCGGCGGAATGCCCAACGACGGCAAGAATATCCTTACCCTGTGGCAGTATCCCGAACAAAGAACATTATTCTCCAACATGCTGAACGCTGCTGCCGCACAAAACGACGGAATGCGCCTGACCGAGGCACCCAAGGAATGGTTTGAATCGTCACCCCTCAACGACGAGTGGACCGTCATGGAACTCGCTGCACGCAACCTGTCGATGGGACTGCTCATCGATAAGTTGGATTTTGGACAAGCAATCCTTGTAGGCGAGGAAATCATGGCAATAGGAAACAATCTCCCCATCATCTACCGCATGGAAACCGCCAGCGACCTCATCTACCTCTATCTTGCCCAAGAAGGCCCTTGTGAACGCGTCACCGAGTTGTTTGACAAGAGGACACGCCGCTACATAGAAGGCAGCGTCAAGTACTCGGCAATGAAACGAGTTACGCTGTTTGCCATTGAACTCATCGTAAAGGAACGCAGGGATGAGGCGATGAAGCACTACGATGCAGTGAAAGACCACATTGACTCGTTTGCCGCTCCGGGAGAAGCCCGCACAGCACTTGCCGTGATGGACCGCATCCTCGTGCATACCGGCAGTGCAACCAAACACGAAGAATGAGCACGGCAAACAATCAATTGCTTAAATGGTTAATGATGTAGAAAAAACACGTCAGTTTAGAACAAAAATTTGGTCACGTCACGCTATTTTTGTAATTTCGCAGTGTTAAAAGAAAATATTAAACATTAATTATAAAATTATTCCAAATGAAATTACTTGAAGGAAAAGTTGCACTTATCACAGGTGCTGCTCGTGGTATCGGTAAGGCTGTTGCCCTGAAGTTTGCTAACGAAGGCGCAGACATCGCATTCACCGACCTTGTACTCAACGATGATATGGCTGCAGGTCTCGAGGCTACACGCCAGGAAATCGAGGCTGTAGGCGTTAAGTGCCTTGCATATGCAGGCAACGCTGCCGACTTTGCCGAGACAGAGGCTCTCGTGGCTAAGGTAAAGGAAGACTTTGGCAAGATTGACGTACTCGTTAACAACGCAGGTATCACCAAGGACG
>DCGA01000127.1:0-12871 GCA_002314465.1 bacterium UBA1790
TCTTGACTACCTCACTGCTCAGTTCAAGATTGCCAAGCACCTTGGCGGTTCTTTCGGTTTGCTGCCTTACTCTTCGGTAGGCTATAGCTTCGGCAGCGATTTGAGCGACGATGCATCTGAGTATCGTACCGGTTCGGGCGGTCTCCTCCAGGTTTATGCCGGTTTAGGTTACGAGCCTTTCAAGAACTTTAGCATTGGTGCTAATGTTTCTTACCTTTTCGGTACAACAACCAATAACAATACAGTGTCTTATACATCGTCAACCGTTTTCTCTCGTGTGATGCAGGTTCGCGATTATAATGTCACCGCAGGTATCCAGTATGCAATTCCCGTTACCAAGGAAGATAAGGTTATCGTGGGTGCTACCTATTCTCCCAAGAAATCGTTCCACGGTCACACTTGGGGTATGTATTACGACTCTCAGGATACTAAGATGGACTCTGTTGGCTATACTTCCCTCAAGGGAAAATATGAGCAGCCTCACAGCATCGGCGTGGGTCTTAGTTACTCTCACGGCAACATGCTTCTCGTTGAGGCCGACTTCACTTATCAGGATTGGTCTAAGGTTAAGTACAATCCCATCGAGGGCTTTGAGTCAACCGACATGAAGTTTGATACCCGTTGGAAGGCTGCTGCCGGTGTGCAGTTCTCGCCCAACAAGCGTGCCACTTACCTTGGCGCTATGAAGTTCCGCGTGGGTGGTTTCTACAATCACGACTACCTCAATGTGCTGGGCAACAATGTTCGCGACTACGGTGCAACTGTCGGTGTAGGTATTCCTGTACCCGGTGCAACAGGCAAGACTACAATCAACCTGGGCCTTGAGTGGAAACATCGCCAGGCGGCTCCCGTTAAGCTCATTCAGGAAGATTACTTCAACATTACCCTCGGTATCAATTTCAACGAGGTTTGGTTCTGGAAAAATAAGATCAGATAAAAGTGCTTAAGCCCATTGCCGGCATATTAATGGTGGCACTGCTTGCCATTGCGGCCACTGGTTGCAAGGATGAGGTGAGCGGTGTGGTTCAACACGCTACCGACCCCGAGCGCGTCCCCACGATGAAGTCGGTCGACGTGCAGACCATTATCAGCGACAACGGACACACGCGCTACCGCATCACCACTCCGTTGTGGTGTATGTATGAGGAGGCCAAGAAGCCCCATTGGATTTTCCCGAAGGGCGTTGTTGCCGAGGAAATGGATTCGCTCTACAAGACCGTGACCACTATTAAGTGCGATTCGGCCTACTACGACGAGCAAAACCAGCTGTGGGACCTTCACGGCAATGTTCGCATCACTGCCAGTGGCGGCCAGGATAATATTCTCACCGATCAGCTTTATTGGGACCAGATGTCTCACAAACTCTACAGCGAAGCCTTTATCCATGTGGAGAAAGGTGGGCGCGTGATTGAGGGATACGGCTACGAGAGCAACGAGCAGTTCTCTACCTACACCCTGCGCAAGGTCGAGGCTATCTTCCCCATCGACGAGAGCCGCATGCCACACCCCGGCGGCAAGTGACATAAATAGATATTTCAGTTAATAGTATAGCGAGAGTTAAAGATGAATGTAACCAACGCACTCATAGTAGTTATTGTAACGATGCTGTTCTCGGGATTCTTCTCGGGAATGGAGATTGCGTTTGTCGCTTCCAACAAGGTGCGTGCCGAGATTGATATGGCCAAGGGTGGTCTCATCAACCGCATTCTTAATGTCTTTTATTCTCATCGTGAGATGTTCATCTCGACCCTCCTCATCGGCAATAACATCGTTAATGTCATCTATAGTATGGCGATGAGCATGCTGCTGGCGGATTATATCAGCAATCTGGTGGGAGGCAATGAGGCAATGCAGCTCCTTCTTGTCACACTCATCTCTACCTTGCTGGTGCTCGTTGCGTGTGAGTTCTTGCCTAAGACAGTCTTCCGCATCAATCCCAACTACTCGCTGCGCACGTTCTCGCTCCCGCTCTATGTGTGCTATCTGGTGCTTTACCCCATATCGCGTTTCACCCAGATGCTTTCGGCTGGCCTTATGCGCTTGTTCGGCATCAAGGTCAACAAGGAGAATATGGGTGTAATCACTGTAGACGAACTCGATGCTTACCTGCAGGAGAACATTGACCAGCGTGAGGAAGAAAACAAGAACGTGGAGCACGAGGTTAAGTTCTTTGAGAATGCACTCGACTTCAGTGACACCCGTCTGCGCGATTGCATGGTGCCCCGCAACGAGATTGTAGCGGTTGATGTCGACGACACCTCGCGTGACGAACTCGTGCAGATTTTCTCCCGTTCGGGACTTTCTAAGGTGGTTGTTTACAAGGAGGATATCGATAATGTGATAGGCTTTATCCAGGTGAGTGAGCTTTTCGTTACCGATGTTGACTGGAAAACCCGCATCAAGCCCGTCCTCTTTGCTCCCGAGACTCTTCTTGCACGCAAGATGATGACCAACCTCATGGACAAGAAACGCTCTATGGCCATCGTGCTCGACGAGTTCGGCGGCACATCGGGTATGCTCACGCTTGAAGATCTCGTTGAGGAGATATTCGGCGAAATCGAGGATGAACACGACCGCAACTCTCTTATTGCGCGACAAATCGATGATAACAACTACGAGGTGAGCGGCCGCATGGAAATAGAGGAACTTAACGACCGCTTCCACATAGGAGTCCCCGAGAGCGACGAGTACCAGACCATTGCCGGTTACGTGCTCTATAATCACGAGGCTATCCCCGCCGAGGGCGACAGTGTAGACATAGACAACTATACCATCACTGTGATGCGCAAGAGTGCTGCCCGCCTCGAACTTCTCCACATCACTGTCAAGCCCGAGGAATAACTCCCTCTTTAAGTACCCGTTTTATCCCGTCTTTCGCGGTAATAAAAAAGCCTGGCTCAAAGTTCCCTTTAAGCCAAGCCTTGTTGCGTTTCTATGAACCGGTTTTATTTCCTGTTTTTCCTTGCCTCTTTTTTCGCCTCTTTCTTTGCTGCTTCCTTGGCAAGTTCGCGGTCGATCATGAACGATGAGTACATCTGCAGCACTGCGCCTGCCATGAGCAGCGCAATCCAGTCGCTTGTGCCCTTGCCGTAGAATGTGAGCGCTGCGCTCACGCAGTACAGCACCGCTGCCATCGTCGACATGATGTACAGGCGCCTGATGCGGAAGTTCTTGCCCGTGTAGCGCTGTGTGAGTCTTACGATAAGAGTCACGGCTGCACCACCGGCATAGGCCCAGCGCATCCAATCTTCGTTAATGTCGACAAGCGGGAGGAATGCCATGACAAGCATTACCAGCACGCCGGCTATGTATATCCAGTCTTTTATAGTGTCAATCTTCTTGTTGTCCATTACCTTAATCGTTGGTTATGTATACCTCTTCGTTTTCCTGGCGCATGCCATATTGCTCGCGGGCAATGCGTTCCAGTGTCTCACGGTCGGTGTTCAGTTCCTGTACTTTCTGCTCGTAGTATAGTGCAGAGTCTTGTTTGGCCTTTATTTCGGCTTTCAGTTCGTTGATTTCTTCCTTTTTCTCGTGAATCTTCATGTAGTTGTTGTCGCTGCCCACGAGCATCCACACAATGAATGTGATGAACACCACAAGCGATATACTAACCCACTTAGGAAGCCAATTCGGACGTTTCATGTTGTTTCGTATGTTTTAGTGTTAGACATTAAAGTTCGCGGTCATTTGAGCAACTCGGGGCGCAGGCGCTTGGTGCGCTTCAGGGCCTCCTCCATTTTCCATTGCTCGATTTTGGCAAAGTTGCCGCTCAGCAGCACGTCGGGTACCTTCCAGCCGTTGAACTCGGCGGGACGGGTGTAGATGGGTGCTTCCAGCAGGTTGTCCTGGAACGAGTCGGTGAGGGCACTCTGCTCGTCACCTATGGCTCCGGGGATGAGTCGCACCACAGCATCGGCAATCACTGCTGCAGGCAGCTCTCCGCCTGTGAGCACGTAGTTGCCAATAGATATCTCGCGTGTCACCAGATGTTCCCTGATGCGGTAGTCCACACCTTTGTAGTGGCCGCACAGGATTATCAGGTTCTGGGCAAGCGACAGGGTATTGGCCATGGGTTGGTCAAGGATGTCGCCATCGGGCGAGGTGAAAATCACGTCATCATATTCGCGCTCGCTCTTCAGTTGCTCTATGCAGCGATACACCGGCTCTATCTGCATCACCATGCCGGCATCACCGCTGAAGGGGTAATCGTCGACCTTGCGGTGCTTGCGCAGCGACCAGTCGCGCAGGTTGTGGATGTGGAATTCCACAAGCCCCTTGTCCTGGGCGCGCTGCAGGATTGAGCAGTTGAGAGGCGATTCAAGTGCCTCGGGCATCACTGTGAGTATATCTATTCGCATGTTTTGTGTCTATATCGTTGTTTCAGATTGCAAAGTTACGCCATTCTCGTCACATAACCTTAATTTCTGCGCCTTTTTCTCCAAAACTTTTTTACGGTTTTACCCACTGGTAGGCAAGGCGCGGGTCTCCGTCAAGCAGGTAAATGGTGCCGCACAGTGTAAACCCATGCTTCACAAGGTTGTGCTGCATGATGCGGTTGTCGCTGTGCGTGTCTATCCTCAGCGATTGGGTTCGTTCTTTGCAATACTGCATCACGGCAGCAAATATCCCGCGTGACCGGGGGGTGCTTGCAAGGCGGTGAACCACATGGTAGGGGAGGGTATCGTCGGTCCATTCTCCGCCTTCTATATATGAGTAGGTGGGGTCGGGGCCGGGTATAAAGGCAAATGTGGCAACGGCCTCGTCGCCTTCCATCACGAGGTAACTGTTGCCGCAGGCAATGTCGTTCTCGATGGTTGTGCGCGGAGGCTTGCCCACGGGCCACTGGCTCATGTTGCCGTCGCTGCGCATGATGGCGCGGCCGCAGTCAAGCAACTCCATTATGCGCTCAATGTTGGCCGTTCCTGCCTTTATTATACGATATCCGTTCATATGTGCAAAGTTAACACTTTTCCTCCTCACTCACAACACCATCCTCATGAAAAACACTACGGGCACACAACCGTGCGCCCGTAAATTAAAATAGCCTTATGTATTATTCAATCAGATACTCATGTTCAGTCCCAGTACATTCCAGAAGATTTCGGGGAGCGATACGTTCTCGAGTTTGATGCACTCGGCGAACATAGGTGCTACCTGCATGGGGGTAAACCCACCGTGTCCGCATCCTATTTCTGTAACGAGGAATTGCTTGTCGGGATTCATTCGTGCGTACTCCACAAAGCGGTCTATGGCTTCCTGCAGGTCTGTAATGGGGATTGCGTACGATTGGCCTTGCATCCCTTCGCCTTGTCCTACGATAGCACCGAAGTTCTCTACAGCCTGGCGCGCTGCTCCGCCCGCGTGCGATCCGTCGGGACTGCTGCCGAATACAAACACCTGGTTGGGTTCAAGCCGTGTGACGAAGTCGGGTGTTACGCGGTTGCCGTAATAGTTCCTTGACATGTACTTGCGGTTCTCACGGCGTTCGCTGTCGCTCATCTGCATGTAACTGTCTTGGCTCATTTGCCTGTACATCTCCATCTTTGCCGATGATTCTCGTGCCCATGAGTTTCGGGTTCCGATATCGTCGTGTGAAAATTCAATCACGTTTTCAATGTGCAGCACTTGGGTTACTGTCTTTACATCGTGGGTCGAGCCCATGTAAGAGAACGTCCATCCCATCTCGGTGAGCTGCTCGATGAACTGGCTCAATCCATTGGCGTTCCACTCCCTTGAAGAATTCTCCATTCCGTCGGTGATGATGGTCACAACACCGGTAGCGTTGCAGTTGTCCTTAATCTTTTCATAGATGTACCTGAGTGTCGAACCCACTGCGTCGTACAGGGGGGTGCAGCCGCACGGAGAGTACTCGGTGAAGTCCTTGGCGTGGTCAATGGGCATGTCGTCAATCATCAGGCGAATGGGTTTGTTGTGGAGCCCGGGCGAGTCAAAGGTAACGAGGGTGAGGTAGTGTTGCTGTGTTTCGCCATACAACTTCTGTGCGCTGCGTATGCTGTTGATGGTTTCCTTGATGCCACCCAGTGTCGCTTTTTCCAGTCCCAACATCGACCCGCTTTCGTCAACGATGATGATGTTGTGGATTTCGCTCTTCCTTTCGCCTGTTGTGTTTTTCTTGTCTTCGGTCTGTGAGGTGGTGTTTTTCATTTCTTGTGTGTTTTTCTGTTCGGTTTGTGAGGGTGTGCTACTTTGTGTGTTTTCCGTGTTCTGTGTGTTATTCATAACTTTTGTGTTCATGGTCTGTGTTTCTTTCACTTTCTGTGGCGTAACGTGTGGTTGTTTGCCACTAAGGATTCGGATGAGAGTTTTTAAAATTTTCATTGTTGTGCTAATTAAGAATGGTTGTTTTCTATTCACAAATAGTTCTGTTGTGAATTACTTGTGTAATAATTACACTGCAAAATTAATGCCAAGATTTGAATCTGCAAAATTTATTTGTGTAAAAAATACACAATTAACTTTCGTTAACTCAAAATCCCCATTAAATCCCCTTAAAACCACCCTGACAGAAGCAAAAACGGCATCAGCGCTTTGCCGATGCCGTCATGTATCTTTTTCCTTTTATTATATATTGATGTCATTTGGGTAGACTACGCCCCATTCTTTGCGCAGACTGTCCATAATCTCCATCATGCGCAATGTGGTGTCGTGCGTCATCTTGGGGTGTTCCACCCAGCCGTTTTCCAGAGCCTCTTGTGCCGCCAGGAATTCATATTCATATCCACTCACCTGGTCCTCGTTTACGCCCCATTCGTCTATCAGTTCCCCGGTGCGGTCATATACCTTTACGTTCTTGGGCCAGTTTACTGCATCCACTTCAATACGTCCGTTCTCGCATGCTATCACGCCGCGTTTGTCGTAGCAGCATGCCGCGCACTGCAGGTTGGCAATCATTCCACCTTTATATAATATAGATGTAGTGCTCGCCCAGTCCACGTCTTCTCCGCCCTTCACGACATTGCTGGTGATGCGCTCGATGTCGTGTCCCATATACATGTCGGCAAACGTGAGGCAATATATACCCAGGTCGAGCAACGCCCCGCCGCACAGGTCGGCACGCCTTATGCGCTCTATCTCGGGCATCGACCAGCACAGACTGGCATGAAGCAGCCTCGGGCGGCCCACGATGCCGCTTTCCAGCACCTTGCCCAGTCGCTCGGTGATGGGCATGAATCGGGTCCACATGGCCTCCATGAGGAACAACCCTTTACTGCGCGCCAGGTTTATCAGTGCCCTTGCTTCGGTGGCGTTGGCGGTGAACGCCTTTTCGCATATCACTGCCTTGCCGTGTTCCAGTGCCAGTTTGGCATGGGCATAGTGGTGGGAGTGAGGCGTCGCTACATACACGATGTCGACCATAGGGTCGCACACCAGTTCCTCGTAACTGCCATAGGCTTTCATAAATCCGTTGCGCTCGGCAAACTCCCTCGCTTTGTCCATGTCGCGCGATGCCACGGCATAGAGCATCTCGCTCCACCTTGTCCTTAGTGTCTGTGAGATTTTGTTGGCTATGCCGCCTGCTCCTATTATTCCGATTCTCATTGGTAAGTGTTTTATTCGATACAAAAATACAGAATTGTTGCGGCTTGCGCAATTATCTTGCATGAAAAAGCCGTAAAAGCAAGCAGATGTATTACCTTTGCATTATAAAAACCAAGCATACATTATGAAACGCCTGTTATTTACCCTCGCCATAATCCTGATATTCTCGTGTGCCTCATCGGCTCAAACCCTTGCTCCGTTCAAGGGCAACGCTAAGGCTGCTGTTTCCTATACCTTTGACGATGGTCTGGAAGAGCACTACACCATGGTTCTGCCGGTAATCGATTCTTTGGGCATCAAGGCTACATTTTGGATTATCGCCGATAACATCGACAAGCGCATTCCCATGGTGGGCCACATGCCCGTTACCTGGCAGCAGCTATGCACCATAGCCGACCACGGCCACGAACTGGGTAACCATGGCTTCACCCACACGGCTGTCGATTGGATTTCGTTTGAGGAAGGGGATCGTGAGATTGAACGCAACGACAGCGCCATCTTCGCCCACACTGGCGTTCATCCTGTGAGTTTCTGTTTCCCTGGGAACGGACGCCCAAGCGCCAATGTAAAACGTGTTCTGGAGCACCCCAGCATTCTCGGGGCAAGGACTTACGAGACAGGCATTGGCGGTGATGCCACAGTGGAACAACTTGACGAGTGGCTGTACAATGCTATGGTGCGTGGCGAGTGGGTTGTGGGAATGACTCATGGCATCACTCACGGATGGGATTATTTTAAGAACCCCGATGTCCTGTGGCAACACTTGAACCATGCTAAGGCTCTTGCCGATAGTGGCCAACTGTGGATAGCCACTTTTGCCGAGGTTAATGCTTACAGGCAAGGGTTTACCGAGACGGCTACCTATATCCTCCCGCGCAAGCCTCGTAAGGTTACGCAGCGCGGCAAGCGCCTCATCCCTTACAAGAGTTGGGACGGCACGTGGTGCGTTGATGCCCAGCGCGACATCAAACTTAAAATCAAGTATTGATTTTTAGGATTAAAACAGGAAATACAACGCGGCGATCGGAACTGCCGCAAGAAGGCTGCGCAAGTAGGTATAGGCAAGTTTGCCGGCACTTATGCCTGTCAGTTTAGAGGCCTTGGTAATGTATATTGCCAGTGCCATTGCACTGATTACCATTGCGCCGAGTAATGCAGCCTCTATGCCCCAGCGGTATAATACCAGTGCCGCTACCACGATGAGCGCCTTCTCTATGATAATAACGTTGCGTATCACCGATGTGCGGTCATAGAGTTTGAAGACTATACCCATGAAGTTGCACACAGGATATATGAGCCCCCACATAGCCATCAGTCTCATGTAGGGGACTGTAGGTAGCCATTTATCGGGCAGCAGCAAGTCTATTATTACGCCGCCAAGTCCTATCAGGACGCCGCACAGCAGTGAGTTTACCAGTGTCATTATGCCCAGCATGCGCACTACGGCGGCGCGTCGTGCTTCGGGGTCGGTCTGCTTGGCAATAAGCACAAACGATGTGCTTGATATTGCCCCTTCAACAGAGTTGGTGGGGGTTTGCTGCAGTTTCTGTGCCTGGCCCATGTAGCCCGCCTGTACTGGACTGTAGAACTTGCCCAGCACAAGGGCAAAGATATTTTGTGATAACTGCACGAACAGTGTTGATACCAGCAGATTCACGCCGAAGCGCCATAGTTGCTTGAAGCGCTCTATATCAAATTCCCACTTCAAATGCCACTTGCTGAACAGTGTGAGCAGTACGACGATGAATCCCGCGTATCCCACTTGCAGAGCCACAAGCGACCAGTACCGGCATCCGTTTACTGCCATGAGTACCGCCACGGCAAGCGCCAGCGTGATGCTACCGAGGTTTATGGCGGCTATTCGCTTAAAATGCAGTTGTGAGCGCAGTCGCGTGAGTTGCGCTATTGACAGACCACTGAATATCGCTCCGCCACCCATCGCCGCCATTACTGGCTGCAGTGCGGGACGTCCCATGTACCATGCCACAACGGGCGAGAGGGCAAGGTAAAGAAGTGCCAGTGCCGTACCGGTGGCAAGGTTGAAGAAAAACAGCGTGTTGAAATCCCTGTCGCTGGGGTTGCTTTCGCGCAGCAGGCCGTCGCTCAGGCCGCAGTCTACAAGGGTGAAGATGAGCGAGGTGAATACACCCAGCATCGCCACCATGCCGAAGTCGGCAGGCGTGAGCAGGTAGGCAAGCACAAGATTGCCGCCAAACGACACAAGGCTGGTGCCGAATCGCTCAATAAACGACCATATGTAATATATCCACTTCACCGTTTACTCGGGTATTTCTTCGGGTTGTATTTCTGTTTCGCTTTCTTCTTCTTTGGGTATCCAACTGCTCGCCAGCAGCACGAACAGGAACATGCACATCCACAGGTCGCGCAGACTGTCATTATACAGCATGATGATGCACATGATGAGCACTACCATCAACTGCGTGTTATAGTCGCGCCCCTTGCTCCATGCCGGGGGCATGATGAGCAGCAACAGCAGCCATGCAGCAACCAGCACTACGCCTATGTTCCCGAGTTGGACGAGGATGTGGAACACATAGGGGATTGAACCTGCCAGCAACCAGTCATACTGGTAGGCAAACTCGCTTACCTCCATGCCTGTACCACCCTTGAACTGTCCCACGCCCCAACCGAGCATCTCGTGTCCCGGTTCCTGTTCGTGCAAGATGGGCAGATACATGATTTTGGTGAATCGGGGCACATCGGCTGCTATGCCTTCGTTTATTGCCCACAGGGCACCGCCCTCGGCCTCGTCGATGTCGTCGATGGTCACATATTCGGTGATATACTCCAGCGAGAAGATATCGTCGTCTTCCTTGGCGGTCATGGTATATACCGAGATGGCAAGCCAACCCAGCAGCAATGCGCACGGGATGGCCCACATCGCCCTCACCACATAACGGCGGTCAAGCGGCATGAGCAGGACGAAGTATATGGCAAGAAGCACAAAACTCACCTTGGTCTCGTTGAGGAAGGTGGGAAACAGCAGTGCTATGGGGAGTTTGCAGTTCTTCAGGCTTTCAAAGGGCGCTGCAGGGTCTATGCGCTTGTGCACTATGTAGAACGAGGCAATGTAGATGCACATCGACACTTGCCCCGAATACCAGTTGCCGAACGAACCGCCGCAGTGGTCGCCGGCGCCATATCTGAAAAACTGGTAGAGGACACACACCGCCTGAAGCAGCAAGAAGATAATAAGGTTGCGTTCGAGTGCGGGCTCAAAGTTGCGCCGTCTCTCGTTGTTACCCATGAAGTAGCACATCACGGGGTAGGCGAGCATGAGGCCCAGGAAATCGCGCACTCCGTTGGCCCAGAAGGTCACGGGCATGCCGTTGGCAACGCAGGTAGCGACAAAGGTTACCGCGAGCATGGCAAAGAAACCTATCACATGGGTGCGGCGGCGCACTGTGCACAACGCCAGCACAATCCACATGGCGTCGAGGCACACATAGACTGCCGAGCGCCATTGTGAGAGCCCTGCGATTATCTCGTCGGAGATAAAGCCGAAGGTACATCCTACCCACAGGATGACGAACAGTATCCGTTGATATGTCAGGGAATTGTCTTTCACTAACCTATGCCCTTACGGTAAGCACAATCGGTCATTTTAGTTCACATCCTCGCCGTAACCATAGCCGTATCCGTTGTCGGCATTGGGCTTGGTATCATTGATGACGATACCTGCGTTCTTGAGTCGTCCGTCGGCAACGAGGCGGTTAAGCTGCTTCACCTGCATGCGCTTGGTGTAGGCGGCACGGGTTACGCACACTGTTGCATCGGCCCACTTCGACAGTGAGAAGGTGTCGCTCACCATTGCCACTGGTGCCGAGTCTACCACGATGATGTCGTAGTTGGCACGTAACTCGTCGAAGAATTGCTTCACGCGGGCGTTGAGCAGCAGTTCCGACGGGTTTGGGGGAATTGCTCCGCCCACAATCACGTCAAGGCCGTCGACGGCACTGACATGCTGCACTACATCGGCAAGTGTGGTCGCTGGCTGTGACAGGTAGCCAGTCACACCGGGAACCTCGTTGATTCCATCGAGCATAGATGCAAGGCGGGGTTTGCGTATGTCCATACCCACGAGTGCCACGCGCTTGCCCAGCAGGGCAAATGCCGACGCTACATTGATACTTACAAACGACTTGCCCTCGCCGCTCACGCTCGAGGTAACGAGAACCACCTTGTCGTTCTCGCCGGTGAGCATGAACTGGATGTTGTTGCGCACATAGCGGAAGAGTTCCACGATGGTCCATGTGCGGCCTTCCTGCACCACAAGGTTCTCGCCGGTGTGGCGGTTGTGGTGTATGTGGCCTATCACAGGCATCTGGGCTATGTCTTCAAGTTCGGCTTCGGTCGAGAACTTGGTGTAGAACATGTTCTTGAGGTACAACAGTAGCATGGGGAGCAGCAGCGACGCAAGCAATGCCATGAACAGCACTACCATCTTGCGGGGAGCAACAGGCTCCGACTTGGCATAGGCATGGTCCACAACCTTTCCCTTGGGTGTGGTGGCGGCAAGCACCAGCGCGTTCTCCTCGCGTTTCTGCAGCAAGAAGGTGTACAGGGTGTTCTGTATGCCTTGCTGGCGGTACAGTGCGCGTGCCTCGCGTTCCTCGGTGGGATATGAACTCATCTCGCCCATCGATGCAGCGCTCTCGGCGTTGGCGCGTGCCAGTTGTATCTTGAGCGCACTCAGCGTGTTGTCGATGCCTCGCACCACATTGGCGCGCATGGTTTCAATCTGCTCATCCAGACGGTGCATTGCCTGGTTGTCGTCGGTAGCGCTGGCTGCAAGATGCATGCGCTCCATCACCAGTGCGTTATAGGCCTTGATAGAACCCGATGCCGAGGTTGAGTCGGCGCTGAAGGGGATGTATGAGTTGCGGTTGGCGGGGTCGTTTACAAAGTCCTTTATCATCGCTGCAATGCGATACTTGGTCTCGATGTTCACGATGGCTCGGTCGGCAATCTCTTGTTTGCCTATCAGGCTCTTGGTCTGCAGCCCCACGTCTATCATGTTGTGGGCGCGCTTGTAGGCCTCGATCTCGGCTTCACTGCCGGTAAGATCTTTGTAGATGAGTCCCAGGCGGTCCTCGATGAACTTACCGGTGTTTACTGCTTGCTCGTCTTTCTCGCGCTGGCCGCGCTCGTTATACAGGGCAATGATGGTGTTGAGCATATCGCGTCCGCGTGCGGGGTTGGTCTCGGTAACATCCATGTAGATGGCATTGGACTTCTTGCTGTAGACCTTCACCACCATGTGCTTTTGCAGTGCTTCTGCTGCGGT
>DCGA01000127.1:12878-13456 GCA_002314465.1 bacterium UBA1790
GGGGATGTTGCCGCTCACGGTTGCGGTGAAGCTGTATTCTTTCTTGGGAACGTAGTGCTGTGTGGTGCGCAGCGAGAACAGCCCGTAGGGGGTCTTTACCGTTGCGGGCAGCGGTGCTGCGTTCAGTTCGGCAAGGGTGTTGAAGCGGCCTTTCTTCACGGTAACGTCGGCACGGCCGTTGGCATCAATCCTTACCTTGAATACCATGCTCACCGACAGTGTGTCGAATACGCCTTCGGGTGCATCAATCTCGATGGGAGAGTCGCCGTAGTGGTCTACGCTCTTGAGAAAACCCTTGCGCTCCACATAACTGCGGTTGAGGTGCAGACGGCTTATCATCTGGCTGCGCAGTTCCTGAGAACCCATTACCACCACCTCGTCGTCCACTCGC
The DNA here is from genome assembly GCA_002314465.1 of bacterium UBA1790. Classification (GTDB taxonomy): domain Bacteria; phylum Bacteroidota; class Bacteroidia; order Bacteroidales; family Muribaculaceae; genus Sodaliphilus. The sequence continues at coordinate 13,270 of DCGA01000127.1, forward strand.
GAACCGCCGCCGCCCAGCGACAGGCTTTTCACGAGTTGGGCTCCTGCGCCCGATGAGTTGTTGTCCTGGTCAACCAGCACGGTCGATACTATCAGGAATACGGGCTTCTTAACCTTGAGATATAGGAATGCCAAACCCATGCACACCACAAAACTTGCGGCAAGCAGCCACCAGTATTTCTTGTAGC
>DCGA01000127.1:13463-16919 GCA_002314465.1 bacterium UBA1790
GAGTGCCACAAGGGCTTGGAAATCTATGCCGCCATATTGCGACTTGTTAGTGTTGCTCATTGCGTTGGTTATTTAACGGTGAGTGCAATTACGAGTGATGCGACAACGCTGGCGGCGCTCACGATAGTCGAGATTACCGTCAGTTTGTAGGCGTTGTTGGTGTTATAGCGCGAGTTGTCTATCTTGATAGAGTTGGGCTCGACATAGACTACATCGTTCTGCTGCAGGTAGTAGACGGGCGATGCAAACACGTCGGTGCTGGCAAGGTTGAGGCGGTAGTAGTTTTTCTGGCCGTTCTCCTCGCGCACTACCATCACTGCGCCGCGCTCGGCATACTCGGTGAGGTCGCCGCATGCTGCCAGGGCGTCAAGCACGGTGAAGCGCTCCTTGTTCACCCTGATGCGCTGCGGTGATTTCACCTCTCCCATCACGTTTACATAGAAGCCCATGAGTTGCACTCTCACATACGGGTCCTTTACGACTTGCGACACGCGCTCCTTCACCAACGCCTCGATTTCGCGGGTGCTCTTTCCTGCCACTTGCAGTTGGCCTATCACGGGCATGGTGATGTAGCCGTCGCGGTCAACGATGTAGGTGGTGAGGCGCTGCTTGTTGTTAACGTCGGTGTCGCCGCGGCCGGCATTGTTGGCAAGCGGGGCATTGAACATCGCTGTTGCCTCGGGTGCCATCGACGATACGGTGATGGCCAACTCATCGTCGGCAATGACGCGTATTTCGGTCTGTGCGGTCTGCGGCAGTGTGCCGGTTGCAGTGGGAGCCGCGTTCTTGAAGTAGGCGAGATTGTTCTCCTTGGTTGTAGAGCAAGACATGAGTGCGCTTGCTGCAACTATCGCTATGAGTAATTTGCTATATTTCATCGTTTTATTTTTATTATCTTCTATTTAACGCAGAAATCTTGGTTTTATTATGCGCGCGCGTGTTTTCCCCTTGTTTTCCCCGTTGTTTTGTTTGACTGTTTCGCGTTTTTTGCCTATTTTTGTGCATTGCAATGAAGATTAAGGCAAAGCATATCACTCGTTTCGTTAGGCGATGGGGAGTCAAGGCTGCTTGGCTTGCCATGGTCGTTGCGCTTGTGATTGTTTGCCTTGTGCGCTCATGCGGCAGCACTCGCCACGACGATGTTTCGCCTGAGCTCACCGATAGCCTCCAGTGCATCACTTCATCCTCGCTTCAGCGCATCGATTATTGTGGTTTTCGTGTCTATTTCAACCGCTCATGGCACCTCCCGGCTTGCGTCTCCTATGAAATCACCGACGAGGAGGCACAGGGCGCTCTGCCCCGAGCCAAGCACTGGATTGTCGATGATAGTGTGCCGGGATGTGCGTCTACACAAGACTATGTAAACAGCGGTTATGACCGTGGACACATTGCTCCTGCAGGCGACCTTCGCTGGAGTGAAGATGCTATGCGGCAATCTTTTACGATGACCAATGTTTGCCCGCAGAATCACCAACTCAACGAGGGCGGCTGGAACCGTCTTGAGGAAAAAGTGCGTGAGTGGGTGCGTCGCGACGGCAGCCTTATTGTCATTGCCGGTCCCATCGTTTCATCAACCGATACAGTCACCATCGGTGATGCTCGGGTTATTGTACCCGGAGCATTTTACAAGATTGTACTTGCCCATCGTGCAACTCCCATGCGTGCTGTGGCATTTATATACCCCAACAAAGCATGTGACGGCCGCTTGCGCGAGTATGTCACCACCGTTCGCCACATCGAGGAACTCATCGGCATCAACTTTCTCGAGGCCCTCCCTCAGCAAGAGCAAGACCGCCTCGAGACCACCGTCAACCTCAACCCCTGGCTCAATTAAGTTATCACGTATAAGATAAAAAAATACTGCCGGCAATTTGCCGGCAGTATTCTGTGCTATGTAGTATTGTATTACTTCTTATATCCTGCGATTTTTGCAGTTATTTCGGGAATCTCGATGTTGTTGATGCGGCCGTGATATTTCTCAGCGCCTACACCCAGTGTAAACACGGGAACATAGCAACCCGAGTGAGCGCTGCTTGCCCATGACACCATTGCGTTCTTGTTAAGGATGTCGCGTGCCTTGGCTGCCAGTGCCGAGTTGGTGCTATACCAGTTCTCTTCCTTGGCATTGCCCTCAAATGCTGCCTCATAGGCCTCGTGCAGTGCATTCTCGTCACGCCATGATACCGGAACCTGGGTGAACAGGCCGAAACTCTCGCTCAGCACCTCCTTGATGTCTTCCCATGTCTTTTTCATGCGGTTTTTCTTGATTGCGTTGAGTTTGTGGGTAACGGCATCGGTGCTGCATGTTTGGTACTGCAGCGCCTTGAGGTTGAGTTCATATCTTCCGTTGCCGGGAACCATTCCGCCGGTCTCGTGGTCGGCGGTTACGATAATCAGTGTCTCCTTGGGGTGCTTTTTGTAGAATTCAACGGCCAACTTTATCGCGTCGTCAAAGTCGAGGATGTCCTTGATTGTGGTCATCGCATCCTTGCCGTGGCACGCGTGGTCTATCGCACCGCCCTCGACCATGAAGAAGAAGCCCTTCTTGTTGTCCTTCATCAGCATGTTGATACCTGTCTCAACTATCTGGGGCAGGGTGAGGTCATTCTCGTTGCGGTCGATTGCATAAGGGATGTTGCGGGGACGATCCTTTTTCTGCACCATGATGAGTTTGTCGGCGTTGGCCCACTTTGCCTTGCCCTCTTCGTAGCCGTAGGCATAGGTGTAACCGGCATCCTCACACACTTTGTGCAGTTCCACGCCATTCTCCTCGGGGCGGCGGAAGTCAGAGCCTGCAAAGTACTCAAATCCCGACTTTGCCAGGTCGTGGCCAATAGAATGATAATGACCGCGGTAGGTCTGGTGAGCGTAGAATGCTCCGGGGGTTGCATCGTCAATATTCACGGTGGTGCAAATGCCCACTTTCTTTCCGCTGTTCTTTGCCCATACTGCGATACTGTTTCTTGCAACAGAGTCGGCACTCATACCCAGCATGCCGTTCTTGGTTTTATGACCTGTAGCCAGTGCAGTACCTGCGGCAGCCGAGTCGGTAACATCGCTGCTTGCCGAGAATGAAGTCGCAAAGGTAGAGTAGGGGAAATCGGCAAATGTAATGTGCTCAATGCCCAACTTGTTGTTTAGGCTCGCAAGGTATAACTCGGTGGTATTTATCTGGTTAAGTCCCATACCGTCACCGATAAAGTAGAATACATACTTGGGTTGCTGTGCAAGCGCGGTTGCAGCGCACATGAGGCACAAAACAAATAGTGTAATTGTTTTTTTCATATCAATTGTCTGTCAATTGTTTAAGTTTTCAGTTACAAAGATAACAAAAATATGTCTAATATCACCCATCGCGACAAAAAAAACTGCTGGCGCATCATGCACCAGCAGTTCAGTACTCGGAGTGGGACTTGAACCCACACAGCCGCAATGGCCAAGGGATTTTAAGTCCCT
>DCGA01000127.1:16945-22528 GCA_002314465.1 bacterium UBA1790
TCGTGTCTACCGATTCCACCATCCGAGCGTCTCGTTAATGTAGACTTGCGCTGTCAAAAGCGATGCAAAGTTAATAAATTCTCCTTAATGCCCAATGCAATAGGGCTGTTTTTTTTCATTTTTTCGTGTTTTTTGTATTGATTGAGGCCAGTCGGGCCGCAATACCACGCAGTCGGCGCTTCAGTTTGGCCGCTATCGAGTGCTCCTTGTACACCCACGAAGCCTTGTAGTGGTGGATGGTGCGCGTCTCGGGTGTGATGTCCAGTGCGCCGGTGAAATAATTAAGCGGACAGAACACTTCGGGGGGATAAATGGTAAACTCTTCGCACCGCCACGCATCGCCCTCCTTCACGGGTTTGTGGCTCTCGATTATGGGCGCTGTGGTTGCCACGATGGCATCGCCCAGTCGTCCGCTCCACGATACCAGATGCTTGCTGCGGTAGGCGTTGAGCATCTCGCCCACAAGGGGGCTGCCTGCTTCGCATGCCATGCCCAGTCCCAGAGCCACATCGGCCGTTGCCTTGCCACTCGATGGGTCAGGTGCTTCCTGTGCCATGAATGCCCCGCGTTGCAAGATGTCGTCGAGCGGTGCCACCACTTCCACATCGGTGTCAAAGTAGATGCCGCCGTGGTGGTATAGTATCCACAGGCGTGCCACATCGCTCACAAAGGCATATTTGCCCAACCTATAGGCCTCGGCTGTATAGGGCAGCATGTGCACGTCAAAGTTCTCCTCGTTCCACTCGCGTATCTCGCAGTCGGGCATGTGGCGGCGCCACGAGTCGATGCAACGCAGTGCGTCTTCGGGCAGCGGGTTGCGCCCGAACCAACAATAATGTATCACGCGAGGTATGCTCATTGTAGAGGGGAGTTAGTGGATTATAGGGCAAAGGTAATCATTTTTCTTCAAGTTGCTGTGCAACCAAAGCAAAAAATCAGTACCTTTGCATTATGACAAGGTTCGAACTAAATATCCTGGGTTGCGGCTCGGCAACGACTACATTGCGGCACATGCCGTCGTGTCAGGTGCTCAACATACGCGACAATCTCTTTATGATTGATTGTGGCGAGGGTGCCCAGTTGGCAATGCGACGCATGGGGCTCAAGTTCTCGCGCCTGAGCCACATCTTCATCAGCCACCTGCATGGTGACCATTGCTTCGGCCTTCCGGGTTTGCTCTCCACGCTGGAACTTGCCGGCCACACCGGCAGTGTCACCATTCACATCTTTGAAGACGGAGCAAGGATGCTGCAGGAGACCATGGACTACTTTTGCCGCGGTCGCAAGTACGAAATCAAGTACAACATCATTACCAAGGCCAAGAAGGTCATTTACGAGGACGACGCCATCACGGTAACCACAGTGCCGCTTGTGCACCGCGTTCCCACGGTGGGTTTCGTCTTTGCCGAGAAACCAAAGTTGCGCCACATCAACGGCGAGGCGGCAAGGGAAATGAATGTTCCCGTTTATGCGATGAACACTTTACGACAGGGTGGAGATTATATCACCCCCGAGGGCATTGTTATCCCCAATGCCCGACTCACGACCGATGCCGATCCGTCGATTTCCTATGCCTACTGCAGCGACACCAAGTTCTCGCCGCGCCTCATCGGCATGGTGAAAGGCGTCGACTGGATTTACCACGAGGCAACCTATGGCGACGAGAGTGCCGTCAAGGCCCGCAAACGATTCCACAGTACTGCCCGCGAGGCAGCCACCGTGGCGAGCGAGGCCGGGGCAAAGCGCCTCATCCTGGGTCATTACTCCAAGAGATATACCGACGAGACCCCGCTGCTGCATCAGGCGCAGGAGGTGTTCACTGACACTATGCTTGCCAACGAAGGCCTTGTCATTGACCTTAACAAGATATAACTGCATGTATCCCAAGTTTATCATAACGGCAACCGGCGACTTCCGCTTGGGCATGGTGACGCTTCACAAGCACCTGCTCGAGCCCGGTGACACCTGCCGTGGCGGGGGATACTATGAGTTTAACTACTTGCAGGGTACTCTTGAACTCTTGGGCGAGTCAAGCGACTTCGGTCGGCCTCAATGGGACAGTATCGACACCCTCCGTGTCCCCGAGCCTTATCGTGGGCTGTCCATCGTTTACTTCCCCGGCAGTCGCAACGGCTATGCCGTCAACCTCGCCGATATCCTCAAGATAGAATACATATAAAATATGCGCGACGAGAAAGGTAACAACCTACATATTAAAGACATCAAGGCGCAGGCTGCTACGGCTTGTGATGATGTGTCGCGCGATGAAATCGTGTCGTTAATTCACGATGCCAGTCCCAAGGTGGCGCGCAATGCGGCGTGGGCTATGACTCATTTCACCGACGACGTGATTGCCACGCTACGCCCCCGTCTCAACGAGTTCATCGACATCATTGTGTCAACCGATAACATATCGTTGCAGCGCTTGCTGCTCAACGTTGTGGAGCGAATGGAGTGGGAGAGTGCTTATGTGCGTACCGACTTCCTTGACTTCTGTTTCGACCGCATGGTGTCACCCGTTGTTCCCCCCGGGGTGCAGTCGCTGTGCATGAAACTTGCCATGCGTCAGTGCCGCTTCTATCCCGAACTACTTCCCGAGTTCAGGATGTTGCTCGAGTCAATGGAAACGGGTTATGCCGTCAGCACGATGGGACTACGCAAAAAAATGCTAAAACAACTCAACAAAATCAACCTATAAAAACGATTAAACTATGAAGAAAATTCTCGCAGCAACTCTCGCGGTTACCGCTTTGACCGCATGCAATTCGGGTTCAACATCATCTGGCGATGCCGATGCCCCCCGTGTACTTGTGCTCTATTATTCACAGGGCGGGGCTACAAAGAATGTGGCTACCGAGTTGCAGAAGCAACTGGGCGCCGATATTGAGGAAATTACAGTTGAAGTTCCCTACGACGGCACTTACGGTGAAACAATCGACCGTTGCAAGCAAGAAATGGAAAACAACGAGGTTCCGGCACTTAATCCTATCAAGGCCGACCTCAGCAAGTATGATGTAATATTCCTGGGCTATCCCATTTGGTTCGGCACTTACGCCCGTCCCATTGCCGGTCTTGTCAAGACACAGGCGTTCCAGGGCAAGAAGGTTGTTCCGTTCTGCACCTTTGGTAGCGGTGGACTTCAAGCAAGCATCAACGACCTCAAGGCCGCATTACCCCAGGCCGAGGTTGCCGAGGTGGGCTATGGTGTGCGCACCATCCGTGTAAATGATGCCCCCGAAGAGATTAACCGTTTCCTCATCGAGAACGGCTACAAGGCTGGTGAGGTAGAGCCGCTTCCCGCTTACGGTGAGCAACATCCCGTCGACACTACCGAGGTTAACATCTTCAACCAAGCATGCGGCGACTATAAGTTCCCGTTGGGCACTCCTGTTTCGGCGGCTAAGCGCACCACTGCGACCTCTACCGACTATCTCTATGAGGTAGACAGCACCACTCCCGACGGAAAGGACGTGAAGGCTCAGATTTACGTTACCGTTCCCAAGGCCGATGATGCTAAACCTGTATTCACTCAAGTTGTAAGATGATGAAAAAAATATTGTTCCTGCTCGCTATCGCTATCATGATGACTGGATGTGAGAAATATCAGAGTTACACCGATACCATCGAACTCAATGGTCAGAAACTTTTCTATGCCGTTGAGGGAAAGGGCAAACCCGTAATCCTCATTCATGGTAACGGAGGTAGTCACAACGACCTTGAGACTACTCTGCGCCAGTTGGCACAGGCTGGTTATCTGGTATATGCCATGGATTCGCGTGGCCAGGGTGCCAATAAGGCGCTTGACGAGTACCACTACAAGGATATGGCCGAGGATGTGCTTGCGTTCATCAAGGCAAAGAATATTACCAAGCCCGCCGTATATGGCTGGAGCGACGGCGGTATTGTTGCCCTCGAACTCGAGAGCATGCATCCCGGTACTTGCTCGCTCATTGTCACCAGCGGTGCCAACATTACTGCGACCAATGCTATCGACCCCAAGGTATTCAGCGATATTTTCGGTACATCCGAGAATACCGACAGCCTTCCGCCGTTGGTTAAGATGATGTACCTTGAGCCGAATATGACCAAGGCCGATATGGCCAAGATTAAGGTGCCTGTACTGGTGTGCGCCGGTGAGAACGACCTTATTCTTCCCCAGCACTCCATGCTCATTGCCGAGTCTCTGCCGCAGGGCGAGATTAAGATTATCCCCGGCGAGGATCATGGCTCATACATCTGGCACAATCCCATGATGGGAAATATCCTTATCGACTATTTCAAGGCCCACAACTATTGATATGTCGGTACTCTCCCTGCATCGCAAGCAGCGTTTCAAGCTGGCAATACCTTACTGGGTGTACATCAACGGATGCCCGGTAGGGCTCATGCGCGACAAGCAGGTGAGTATACAGATGCCTGAGGGCGCTTACACCGTCGAGGTGAAAATCATGTTCAAGGTGTTTAAGTGGCTGTTCGGGATAGGCGGTTCACGCAAGGTTTTGCTTTCTTGTGATGAACACAAGCACCTTTCCGTTACCGACAAAGAGCGGTGGTGGAATATCCTTTTCGACATTGACCTCGTGCTGTGGCTGGCGAGTTTCTTCTTCACCTTGCCACAGCCGTGGGACATCGTCTACCACGTTCTCTCCGAGGGCTTCTTCGCGATATGGTTGCTACGCATCTTTATCATTCGCAACCGCTATTTTATTTTAACCGAAACACATGAATAACAGATTGTTGGCATATTGCTCATTGCTTCTCCTTGCACTCGTGTTGGGGGCGTGTTCGTCGGGCTACGATGCACCCGATACCCTCCCCGATGATGTGCCTGTCGAGAAGGCTTGGAAGCCCGCAATCAGTTGGATTGACGACGACTTTACCGCTTTCACGAGCAACAACGAGGTGACGCCCAAGTACAGCATGTTGCACGACTTCTGCGTGAGTCACGGCATCTTTGTCGACTTTGCCCTTGTGCCGTTCGGTTACCCTGCATCTTCGTGGATGCCCATGGCGCGAGTTGCTACCGTGCAGGCGTGGCAAGCCGAGGGTTTCGGCTTCCTCATGCACCCTGTTCACGAACTGGGGTGGTACAACTACGATGCTGCTCACCCTCACGACGCGAGCAAGGTGAAAATCGCCATTACCGACTGCCAGGAGGCATTCCGTCTGTATGGACTCACTTCACACCCCATCCTTGTGTGGCCGGGCAATTCCTATGCCTTTGCCGACAACCGGACTATTGTCGAGAAACACTACGAGTGTGCTATCATCTCAAGTTATAACGAAGTAAACCACAAGGCCGAGAACGACCGGTATACCCTCAAGCGATTATCCTTTGAAGGTCTCAAGAAGGGTTACTTCACCAAGTCCCAACTAAAAAAACACATCAAGAAAGCCGTAGAAGCGGGCGACTGGATAATTTTTGCCTCGCACTTCTACGACATTGAAGTGAGCGATACCCCCGATGAGACTTCTTACAACCGTGCCAATGTGTTTGAAATCCTCGAGTATGCCAACTCGCTGTGCCCTATCCGCTCCACCGCCGCCGTATGGCAAGAGCGCAAGCCCATGTGGGATTTATTA
>DCGA01000127.1:22539-28507 GCA_002314465.1 bacterium UBA1790
TCACCCGTAACCATAAAGTAACTTGCTTTTAGTTTGGAATTTCGCCGTTTTTAGTCTATCTTTGTGGTATAAACCATAAAGACTTTTGACATGAAACAAACTTTTTACGAAATCTTTAGTGAACTTAACCGCGTTCCGCGTCCCTCGCATCACGAGGAGCGCGTGGCCGACTGGTTGTGCCAGTTTGCCGAGAAGCATGGTCTTAAATACCGTCGTGACGGCCAGAACTGTGTTGTCATCGAGAAACCTGCCACTCCGGGCTACGAAGATGCCGAACCTGTTGTGATTCTCAATCACATGGACATGGTGTGCGTTGCCAAGGACGGCTACCTGCGCGATGGCCGCAAGTATGACCCCATGACCGATGCAATCATCCCCTATGTAGAGACCGACGAGAACGGTGTTCGCTGGATGAAAGCCGAGGGCACATCACTGGGTGCCGATAACGGCGTGGGTTTGTCTATGGCACTCGCTGTGCTCACCGATGACACGCTTGTTCACCCCGCAATCGAGGTGCTCACCACAACCAACGAGGAAGACGGCATGAGCGGAGCCGAGGGGCTCAGCCTTGACTTTATCAAGGGCCGCAAGATTCTTAACCTCGACAGTGAGGACTACGACACAGTCACTGTAGGTGCGGCTGGCGCATTCCTGCAGGTTGCTCACTGGACACCATCGTGGAAAGAGGTTCCCGAGGGATACGTATATCGTCGCATCGTGGTTGACGGCGGTTTGGGTGGTCACTCGGGCTTGGACGTGCACAAGAAACGCTGCAACTGCAACCACCAACTGGGTATCTTCTTCTCGGGCGAGGTAGTTAATGCTCTCATTAACGGGCAGATGGTGGTTTGCACAATGAATGGTGGTACCGCTAACGCGTCTATCGCATCAGGTGCCAGTGCAGTAGTTGCCATTGACCCTGCTATCGATGAGGTTCTCGCAGGACTCGTGGCTCAATTCAACGAAACACTTAAGCAGACATACAGCGAGACCGATCCCGGCATCAATATGCGCATAGAGGAAACAGCAGCATGCGACAAATGCCTTGATAACGAAGTGGCGCTGAATGTGCTTCGCAGCATTCCCGCACTGCCTTGCGGTGTGATTGAGATGCATGAGGAAATCCCCGGAACAGTGATGACAAGCAACAATGTGGGCGTGCTGTACACTGCCGATGACGACATTACAGTGTCGTGCCACACCCGCAGTTTCAGCAATGATGAGATGCATCGCTTTGCCGAGGCTATCAAGGAAACATTCCAAGGCCGTAACGCAACTGTGGTACAACTCATGGACACCGGTTCATGGTTCGAAGACACTAAGTCAACTCTGCTCGAGACTACATGCAACACATTCAATGATGTATTGGGATTTGAACCCAAGAAGGTTGCAATTCATGCGGTGCTCGAATGTGCACACTTTGTAGAAAAATATCCCGGTGTGCAGATTGCCTCTATAGGCCCGCTCATCATTGAGCCGCACAGCACCAGCGAGCGCATCAACCTCAACACTGCCGACGACATCTGGAAGGTGACAGTGGAACTTCTGCGTCGCCTTGCTACCAAGTAATGACTTGAGTTGAAATAACTATAATGCCCGCTATTGGTTGCCAGTAGCGGGCATTTTCATTTTCGTGATGTAAAATAAATAGTTATTTATTTTGTAGTGACGTCTTCATGCAGTAACTTTGCCTAAAATTCACGGTAATGAATAAAATCGAACTGATAAATATGCTTCCGGCGGTCTTTGCCGGACGCGAGGACACCGGTAGCGAGGTGTGGCTGCGCAGCGTCACTTTTGAGCGTGGACGCAACTACCTCATCACTGCCGAGAGCGGCACCGGCAAGTCCTCGTTGTGCAGTTACATCTATGGCTACCGTAATGACTTTAGCGGTGCTTTGCTGCACGACGGACGCGACGTGAACACCCTCTCGGTTGCCGAGTGGTGTGAGGCACGCCGCCGACACATTGCCTATCTGCCGCAGGAACTGCGCCTCTTCCCCGAACTCACCGCAATGGAAAATATCCTGCTCAAAAACCAACTCACCGGTTTCAAGACGCAGGCACAGATCATGCAGTTGCTCGAGGAACTGGGAATCCCCGAGAAGGCCGACAGCCCTGTGGCTCGCCTCTCGATAGGTCAGCAGCAGCGTGTTGCCATCGTGCGCACCCTGTGCCAACCTGCCGACTTTATTTTGCTTGACGAGCCTGTGAGCCACCTCGACGAGACCAACAATCGCATCGTGGCACGCCTTGTCACCGAGGAAGCGCAGCGTCAGGGAGCAAGCATCATCGCCACCTCGGTGGGCAATAACGTATTAATCAACGTAGACGAGGAACTGAAACTATGAAACTGATATGGAAATTGCTGCGTAAGCACATCAGTGCCTCGCAATTGATAGGTTTTTCTATCGCCAATCTGGTGGGCCTCACCATCGTTATCCTGGCGGTGCAGTTCTACGAGGACGTTAAACCTGTGTTTAACGATGAAGAGAGTTTCATAAGTAAGGACTATCTTGTGATTACACGCAATGTCACCGGCGTAGGGGCTATGTTGGGCAACTCGGGCGAGTTCGGCGATGCCGATATTGCCGACATCGAGGCTCAGCCGTGGTGTCGCAAGGTTGGTCGTTTTGCCAATAGCGAATACTCCATTTACGCTACCATCGGGCTCACTGGCGACCGTGCCATGCGCACCCAGTTCTTCTTTGAGTCAATTCCCGGCGATTTCATCGATGTGAACGATGCCGAGTGGGGGTTCAATCCTGCCCGTCCCGAGATTCCGGTCATTGTATCGCGCGACTATATCTCGCTCTATAACTTTGGCTTTGCCGCCACACAGGGACTCCCGCAACTCAGCGAGAGTATGATGGGCAAGATACCACTGTCTTTTACTCTCACCGGTAAGGGACTCAACGAGGTTCTCCCCGGACGCATTGTGGGGTTCTCTAATCGTCTTAACACTGTCATTGTACCCGAGGAGTTCATGCAGTGGGCCAACGAGCGCTATGGCACGGGCATGAAGCAGCAACCATTGCGCCTCATCGTGGAGGTAAACAGCCCGGGCGATATCAAGATCGAGAACTACATGAAGGATCACCACTACGACGTTGCCGGCGACAAGATGTCGTCGAGCAAGGCCAACTACTTCCTGACCCTCATCATAGGCATTGTGGTGGTTGTGGGTATCATCATCAGTCTGCTGTCGTTCTTCGTGCTCATGCTCAGCATCTACCTGCTGCTGCAGAAGAACACCCGCAAGCTGCAGGACCTCTTGCTGCTGGGTTATTCGCCGGCCGAGGTGTCTAAACCCTACATCAATATGGTGATTGTTATCAATGCCAGCGTGTTGCTGTTGTCGCTGGTTATCATGCTCCTGGGACGCAACTACTATATGGGCATGCTCAGTGTCTTCGGTACAGGTGGCGCAGGCATCTGGGTGTCACTCATCGTGGGCGTGGTCATCATGGGCCTTATAACCACAGGCAACGTCATTGCTATCAAGCGCAAGATTGCATCACTGTGGCGCAACTCCTGATATAACCGTACCTTATAAAACATAGATATGAACGAACAAGTTATACAAAGCCTCATTAGCGACCTTGCCCTCATTCTCATGCTGGGTGCGGTGGCAACTGTGCTTTTCAAGAAACTCAAGCAACCGGTCGTCTTGGGATACATTGTGGCTGGTTTTATTGCAAGTCCCCATTTTGCACTTTTCCCCAGTGTGGCAAGCGGGGAGAACATTGAGTTCTGGGCACAGATAGGTATCATTGTCCTTTTGTTCTCACTTGGTCTTGAGTTCAGTTTCAAGAAACTCGTCAATGTGGGTGTTTCGGCTGTAATCAGTGCGGGACTCATTGTTATGGGTATGTTGGGACTGGGATTTTTTGTGGGCAAACTCTTAGGCTACGGTCTTGTCGATAGCCTCTTCCTCGGCGGTATGTTGTCCATGTCATCAACCACTATCATTCTCAAGGCTCTTACCGACCTGAACATGCGTCAGCGCCGTTTTGTACCCATGATTTTTGCTGTACTCATCGTTGAGGACCTCTTTGCGGTGGTGCTCATGGTGGTGCTGTCGAGTGTCGCGGTCAACAATACGGTTGCGGGCGGACAGATGCTTGAGAGTGTCCTCAAACTCTCGTTCTTCCTTATCATCTGGTTTGTGGTGGGCATCTTCATGATACCCTCGGTATTCAAGCGTTACAGGCGTCTCATTACCGACGAGATGATGCTCATCATCAGCATGGGCCTGTGTTTCCTCATGGCAATCTTCTCGGTCAACTCGGGCTTCTCGCTTGCGCTCGGAGCCTTCGTGATGGGTTCTATCCTTGCGGGAACGGTCGAGGCTCGACGCATCGAGCGCATCGTGTCGCCCATCAAGGACCTCTTTGGCGCTGTGTTCTTCATTTCGGTGGGCATGATGGTCGATCCCACGGTTATTGTTGAGCATGCCGGCACCATTGCTCTGCTTGCTGCTGTGGTTGTCGTGGGTATGATTTTATTCGGCACGGTCGGTATGCTTGCTACGGGCCAGCCTCTCAAAAGTGCCGTGGAGAGTGGTTTCGCACTCACGCAGATAGGTGAGTTCTCGTTCATCATTGCATCAATGGGTACTTCTCTCGGAGTGCTCAAGAGCAGCACCTATCCCATCATTGTGGCTGTTTCGGTTATAACCACATTCACTACACCCTTCTTCATCAAGAGTGCCGAGGGTGCCTATAACGGACTCGTTCGTATCTTGCCCAAGCGTATGCTTAATGCACTGGGCGGTTATAGCAAGACCGCCAACAATGGCGAATTGCCCGAGGCCCGCGAGATATGGAAGAATGTCACCCAGCGCTACTTCCTGCGACTGGTGCTGTATTCTTCGGTTGTCATTGGCATTTACTGGGTGTGCGCTGATTATCTGTGGCCTGCTATTGACAAGGGCATTAATGTATGTTGGGACAATATTCTGTGGGCTGCCATCACGTTGGTTCTCGTTTTGCCATTCCTCTTTGCCATCATGATGCCTCCCATCAGGAGCAGTGAGCGCGAAAGGCTTATCGAACTCGAGGGTCGTGTTTCCTATGTCCCCGTCGTGATAATGGAGTTGGTAAGTGGTATTCTTGCCGTCACGTTCATTATATTATTGCTTCGTAAGGTGTTCTATGGCTGGGCTTCGGTTCTTGCATCGCTCATTGCGATTATTGTGGCGACGTTCCTTTTCACTCCGGCTCTGCGCAAACACTTGGCTCGACTTGAGCGTCGTTTCATAGGCAATGTCAATGTGCGCGAGAATCATCGCACGGGTCACGGCAACACTTTGGTTAGCGACATGCACCTTGCCTACATGGTTGTGGGACATGGCTGCCCCTTTGCGGGAGATACTCTCCAGCGTGCCGAACTGCGTCGCAAGTATGGTGTGAATGTTGTGAATATTGAACGCTCGGGTACCTTATATCCCGTTCCTAACGGCGACATGCGCATTTTCCCTGGCGACACACTGGGTATTATAGGCACCGAGGAACAGATTGAGAAACTTTTGCCGCTTGTCGAGGCCGAGACTAAGTCTGCGCAGGCTTATTCTGGCGAGGCTCGTTTTGTGCACTACGCGCTCACACACGACTCCGACCTCATAGGCCGCACTCTCAGCGAAGCACGCCTGCGCGAGGATTATAGCACCCTGCTTGTGGCTTTGCAGCGTAAGGATGCCGATGGCTCTGACCACTACTTGCCACCTACACCCGAGATGATGTTCCTCGAGGGCGATATCCTGTGGCTCGTTGGCGACCCTGCAACCATTAAGCCTCTCCTGTAACACTTCCCCGTCATTACAAGAAACAACAAGGGCGCGTCACCATGTGTGACGCGCCCTTATGCATTCCTTTTAGAAAGGATTATTTCTTGAAGAAACGGTTCCACAAGCCCTGGAAGCCAGCACCGTGGCGAGCCTCGTCGCGTGCCATCTCGTGAACGGTGT
>DCGA01000097.1:0-4062 GCA_002314465.1 bacterium UBA1790
CCGGCAAAGCCGAACTGGTCGTAGCGCGCACGCTTGTCGGGATTGCTGAGTACATCATAGGCCTCGGCAGCCTCCTTAAACTTTTCCTCGGCATCCTTCTTCTCTGCATCACTCTTGCCTTGCTGGCGGTCGGGGTGATACTGGATAGCGAGTTTGCGGTATGCTTTCTTGAGGTCGTCGGCCGAAGCGTTCTTGTCTACGCCCAGGACCTCATAGTAATCTCTTTTGTTAGCCATTGTTGCTTAGTTGTATATTATTGGCCCACAACCACCTTGGCGTGGCGCAGCACCTTATCGTCAATCATGTAACCCTTAGTAGTAGTATCAATCACCTTACCCTTGAGCGACTCATCGGGAGCGGGGAAAGTGGTGATGGCCTCGTGCAGGTTATCGTCAAAGTCCTTACCTGTGCTCTCAATGGGCACAACCTTGTTGCGCTCAAGATACTTGACAAACTTGTTGTAGATGAGTTCAACGCCTTCCTTGAGCGAATCGATGTCTCCACCCTTACCGATGGCGTCGATAGCGCGCTCGAAGTCGTCGACAACGGGCAGAAGGTCGCGCATAGCGCTCTCACCGCCATACTTGAGAAGGTCGGCCTTCTCCTTGAGGGTGCGCTTGCGGAAGTTTTCAAAGTCGGCCATGAGGAAAAGATACTGGCTTTTTTCCTTCTCGAGAGCTGCTTCGAGTTCGGCAATGCGTTCCTCAGCGGTAGGCTGCTGAGCCTCGGCCTGTGCGTTTTGCTGTGATTCTACTGCAGGTTCTTGCTTGGCCTGCTTTTCTTGCTTTGTATTATTTTTTTTCTTAGACATAATCTGTGCTTTAAATTTTATAATGTGTGTGCACAAAGTGTGCCAGTTGCGCGGTTGATAACATGCGGCTACAAGGCGCACACATGGGTAAAGCAATCGGCAAATTTGTCACGGGCGGCTTCTGCCAATGTGACACTATCGTAGATACCCACGATAGACGAGCCCGAACCCGACATGCAAGCATACTGTGCCCCGCTCTCGAGCATGGTCATCTTCATTGCCCACAACTCGGGATGAGCGGCAAACACACTGGGTTCGAAGTCGTTCTTGAGCACTCCGTCCCACTGCTGAAGAGGCCACGACACCACCTGGGCTGGCGAAACCTGCGACGGTTCGGGGGTAACGCGGGCATAGGCCTCGCGCGTGGGAACCGACACATCGGGCTTGGCAAGCAGCAAATACTTACCATCAAGATTGACATCGGCGGGCGTGAGGACATCACCTATGCCGGTAGCCATCATGGGAGTGTTGTAGATGAAAAATGCACAATCGGCACCCAGAGTCGCTGCATGAGCCGCCAAAGTGGCACGGTCCACGCCGAGAGCAAACATCTCGTTGAGCATGGTCATGACATGAGCCGCATCGCTTGAGCCACCGCCCAGTCCGGCACCGTCGGGGATGTGCTTGTAGAGGTGCATATCGACTGCCGGCACGCCATACACTCGCTGCATGAGGCGGTATGCCTTCATCACAAGGTTCTTCTCGACGGGACAGTCAACGGTGCGACCATAGCAAGTGAGCGTTGCGTCGTCGCCTGTGCCAGGGACTATCTCGAGCACATCGGTGAGATTGATGGGATAAAACACGGTCTCAAGGTCGTGGTAACCATCGGGGCGACGGTTAACGATGTTGAGGCCAAGGTTTATCTTAGCATTGGGAAATGTAATCATTGCATGAATATATTATTGAGCACAAAGGTACTATATTTTGGCGAAAGACGAAAGCGGTAGCGCAAAAACTAATTGAGTGGTGGATTTTAGATGGGGTTTTAGATGGGATTTTTAGATGGGATTTTTAGACATAAGGACATAAGGGCTTTTGAGGGTGATTTAAGAACATAAACTGAAAGAAATTACGATAAATTATAAGAAATTAGGCTTCGCGCGGGGGGTAGACTGAAACGAATTAAAATAATTAATATTATGCTTCGCGATGGGTGTTAGCCTCTCGCAGAACTCGCAAAACTCGCAGACTATAAAACTGAAAGAAATTAGGCTTCGCGATGGGACTTTTTTGACAAAAAGAACATAAGGGCTGGTGAGGGTGATTTAAGAACATAAACTGAAAGAAATTATCCGAAATTATAAGAAATTATGCTGCGCGAGAGGGGGAGTAGACTGAAACGAATTAAAATGCTTCGCGAGGGGTATTAGGCCGGAGATTATTCGATACTCGCAGAAGAAGTAATAAAGTGAGGATATAATAAAGTGGGGACGCATGTGTGCGTCCCCACTTGTGTTAATCATTTAATCTGGTGAAAGTATTTTACTCGTCGAATGTATTTGCAGTTACACAATGACCGCACTTGCCAGCCTTGGCCAGGGCGTCGTATTCGTCCTTGGTGAGAGCACCCTTGAACTTGAAGGTCTTCTTTACATCGGCAGCAGCAGCGTTTACAAACTCGGCAACGGCAGCGCTCTCGTTGGGATCGATTTCGAAGGGTGTAGCGATGTCAACATTGTCAAAGTTTTCGTTGGCATAATAAAACTTGAGAGTGCAGGTCTTAATGCCCTTGATTGCGCGAGCCTGAGGAGCCTCAAAGGGAACTTCGGCAACCACAGTGTAGTTGTCGCCTTCTACTGCCTCAACAGTAAATACAACCTCACCAAGGCAAGGCTTGAAGTTGTCCCAAGCGCCACCGCTAACACCAGTCATCTTGAGTGTAAGGGGTTGGGGAGTTGCATCGGCCTGTTCCTCGGTAGTGTTATCACCACCACCATTGTAGCAACCTGTCACTGCGAAGAGAGATGCAGCAAGCGCAAGAATCATAAAAATCTTTTTCATAGTTGTAAAGGTTGTGAAGCAAGCCCCCACTCTGCCTCACTAAATTCAATTATAGTTTAGGTATAGGTGATGCCACGGGAGCGCATTGAAAACAATGATGACACCACAAGTTAATTAATATGTTACAAAGATAGTGTAAAAATAAGATTTTTCCAAAAAACGTACAGTTATTTCTCGACAAGGCGGTTTTCGTTCATGCGCGACATGTATTGCTGAATGATTGCCTTGATGCCGGTCTCCATTGACGCTTGCTCGGGGCGCTTGCCAGCGAGGTTGTGCTTGAGGAGTCGGTCGGCGCGGTAGTCATAGAGCCCTACGGTCTTCTCGCCGTCCCACTGCAACAGCAGGCTGCCCTTGACATACTGGTAGATGCCGGCATTGTAGTTGACGGCCCAGGTATCGGCAGCGGGAGTGTACACAAGGTCCTGGCCGAACGACATGAATCGCTTGCCATAGCCCAGCAGATGAAGCAATGTGGGTGAGATATCAATCTGCTGCGCCACCACATCATCGCGCATGCGCGCAGCAAGGCTGCCGTCGGGGGTATAGAAGATGATGGGCACCTCAAAGACGCCGAGGTCGGTGAGATACTCAGGACGGGTGGCATGATTGGTGTGGTCGGCAACGATAACAAATACTGTATTGGTGTACCAGGGCTCGTTCTTGACGCGTTCGAAGAAACGACGCAGCGCCATGTCGGTATAGCGCCAACAAGTGTTCATGGGATGTCCGGGCGCCTTGATTGTCGCCTTATATCGCTCGGGTATGTTGAACGGATGATGGGTTGTCGCGCTGAAGAAAGTAGTCATGAACGGCTGACGCATCACCTGCAGCGAGTCGGCAAAGAACTGAAGGAACTCCTCGTCCCAAATAGCCCACTTGCCGTCGAAGTCGTCCATACCATGATACTTGGGCGACTTGCAGTACTCGTCGAGACCTGTGTAGGTGTCATAGCCGATGGCATGAGCAAATGCGCTGAATCCCATGGAGATGTTGTGACCGCCATGGAAGAAAACGCTGTGGTAGCCCATCTCGCCCAACTGGCGGGCAAGGCCTGTAAGTTCGTTGGTCGATGCCTGCGTAAGGAAGAACGGCTCGACAAACATGGGGATACCCGACAGAATAGAGGGCATGGCGTCCATGCTCTTGCGGCCGTTGGCAAAACTATACTTGAACGTGAGCGACTGCGAAGCAATGGAGTCGATAAACGGCGTGTTGCCGCCCTTGCCATCGTTGTAGAACGAGGT
>DCGA01000097.1:4078-9947 GCA_002314465.1 bacterium UBA1790
ATTCCTTGCCCAGACTCTCCATGATGAGTACCACCACATTCTTGCCCCGCAGCAGGGCGCTGTCGGAAGGCAGGGGTTCGATGACCGGAACAAAAGTCGCTTCCATCTGTTCCTGCGTCATATAATCGGGTGTGACAAAAGTCTTCTTGCCAATGCTGCGTATCATCGAGAAGGGCGTGTTGAGCACGAGCGAAGCCTCGGCGGCACGGTTGGCATACTGGTTGGCGTTATTGATGGTAATGGGCTTAGTTCCCGAGAAAACACTTCCCCTAATGCCCACAATAGCTGTAGGAACGAGCAGCAAGAGTGCAAGCAGATGGCACACTTTGTAGCGAGCACGGCTACCCTGCCCCTCGACACGGGGAACTGCGCATAGTTTCCACAACAACCACACGATTGCCACAAACGACAACACAAGATACCAGTGGTTAATGAATTCCACGCCAAAGACCGAAGCGATGTTATTCTCCCTCACAAACTCGGAGAACAAACTCACTGTGCTGCGGCGACCAGTATACTGGAAGTAAACCGAATCGATAAGGTTAGTAGCCAGCGCGAGCGAATTAGTGACTACAAAAAGCCACTTGAGCCCCTTGTGGAAGCGCTGTGTTTCCTTCAAGTGCAACGGCAAGATGAGCAGCACCAGGTAGAGAGCATTGACATAAAGTATTGCCGCGGTGTCGAAAACCAAGGCACCACGCAGCATAGTGCATGCGCCCGACCAAGTGAGGTGAGGAGCAAACACGCTGTAGTTCTCCAGGAAGAAGATAACGCGCGTGAGCATCCACATGATGTAAGCGAGGACGATATTGCGAACGCCCACACCTATATTACTATTAAAATACCTGTTCTTCATAAAAAGTGACAGCACAAAAATAGTAATTTTATTCCACATGGAGCAAAGCCCCGACCATATTTTTGCGGCAAGGGCATAAAAATTATCGACCTAAAGGGACTTGCCCTCAGGTCGACATCAACTAACTATTAAAACTTATCGCACGTGCGCAATGAGCACATACATGTGTGTTATCACATTATTGCATTGTTGTAACGGTGGTGACGATGATCGTCGATAGTGTTGTACTCCACAACCTTGCCGTTATGGTCAAAGACAACGACGAACAAACGTTCCTGGGGTCCTGCAATCTCACCCAGCATCTTGCGGTAGCCCCACTGCTCGCCGTTTTCGTTGGCGCTCTTATACTCGGGGGTACCCAGCAGTTTCTTAATGTCACTCTTGGTCATGCCTAATTCCACTTTGTTGACCTGTTGTGTCGAACGGGTTGCAATGCAACTTGAGGTAGCGATGCTCATCACGAGCATTAACGCAATAATTAACTTTTTCATAGTTGTACCATTTAGTCTGTGTTTAACATTAAGTAAATTTCTCTGGTGCAAAATTACAGGTTAATCTTTTATAGCATTTGTAAAAAAAGGACATTGTTGTTTTTCTCCTAAAAAAGAGAGAAGGACTCGCCCCAGTAAACGGGGAGAGCCCTTCTCATATCAATCAGCGTTTATGTGTCGTGATTGGGGTTACTCATCGGCAGTGAAACCGGTGTAACGGTAACCAGATACCTTGTAACTAGCGAAACCATAACCTGCGGGGTATGTGTCGTTGTCGAATGTGATGTAGAACTCGATATAGTCGGCAGCAACACCGCTGGGAGTCTTAGTACCATTCTTAACGATTTTACCGCCAGTGACAGTAACGTGGTTATTGGCAAGTTCGTTGTCGGCAGCCTCAACCTTGAAGGTTGCATTGGCAGCGTCGACGTTCACCTTAACCTTATAAGGGAAGTAATCTGAGTTATATCCCTCGTCGCTAAGCCACATTTCGCTACTCTTGTTAGCGGCAGTGTTAAAAGTGATTACGTGATGGTAACCAAGTCCGAACCAATCTTCGTCGAAAACATCACCATTTTCTTCAACAGCAGCCATGGTAACATACCAGTCACCTGCAGTAGCCTCGGTAGCAGTGCCACCGATTGCCTCTTTCTCGCAAGACGATGCAGCGAAAAGCAGCAGCATGAGTGAGAGAATTGAAAATATATTCTTTTTCATAATTGTATTTCAACTAAAAGAGTTAAACATTACTTTTTAACTGCAACAAGCTGTACATAGAAGTTGCTGCCGCTAAAGTCGAAGTTGAAGGTGAAAGTGCCTGTTGCGGCATCATAAGTACCATCCTTCTGAACGATAGGGGTACTTGCCCAGAACCAATTGCCGGTAGAAAGGAGAGTTGCCTGGCTGCCCTCGACCTTGATTGTGCCTTCGCACCAGAAGTCATAGCCATAAGCCTCGTATCCGGGAAAACGTCCCATGCAATAGAAACCGCCCAGGATATCCTCTACCTCGTAAGTACCGTCACCGTTGTCATAAATCTGGATGGGGAGGTCGTAGTAGTGGCGTGAGCCATACTGACACTCAGATCTGTAGATAGTTGCAATGCTACCCTCGTTGATAACATACACATTACGAGACTCGCTTGCCGAGAAACCGTCGGCATTGACAGCCGAGTAGTTCACGTGGTACAAGCCAACCTGAGAGTTATCGATATCGTTGGTAACTTCCATCTGGTCAGAAACATCCTCACCGTTGAGAGTTGCAACGGCACCGGGTTCAACATAGTTCTCACCCAAAGCAATAGCTACATCACCGCCTGTAAGCTCAATAACGGGATAATAGGTAATGCTGGTGAGACCTGCTGAAGTCTCTTCGTCACAACTTGTGAACGAAAGTGCTACCATAGCACCGATTATTGCTGTATATAAATACTTTTTCATAAGAATAATCATTTTGATAGTCAATAATTATTTACTTAGCCCAGAAAACGGGAGTTGCATCGCCAGGATACTTAGGAGCATTGCTGTTGCGGTTAGCCGAAGCCTCGGCATAGGGCCAGCGCTGCAGCACCTTGCCCGAAAGACTTGTGTTGCAATCGATGGGAGTGTAGAGCTCGCCAGCCTTGAGAAGTTCGGGCTTGTAAGTATCGTTAGCTTGTGAGTAGATTTGTGCACCTGTAACTGAACCCACCTGAGGATAACCAAGGCGGCGAACCTCGCACCAAGCCTCGAAGTTGTTGCTACCTGCAAGTGCAATCCACTTCTGTACACCGAGAGCCTGCTTGTAGTTGGCAGCGGTGAGAGGATAAGCAGCGATTGCCTTGGCAGCATCGGTATCGGCCTTAGCAGCAGCGCTTGCAGCGTCCATGCCACCGAGAACGGTGTAAGCCTGGATGAACGAAGACTTAACGGCCTTCTCATAGTTCTCTTGAGCATCGGTCATCTTGTTAGCCTTAGCGTAGTACTCGGCCTTCATGAAGTAAACCTCGGCAACGCTGATGAGGTCAACGGGATCGTCGAAGTGAGCGTTGGGACGGCACCAGTAGTTGGCCTTGTAGGTAGAAGTAGTACTGAAGTTAGTACCGCTGACAGCACCTGTATAAGCACCGCTACCATTGGGATTGAAGAACGCCTCAAGGCGACCGTCATCATAATCGCTCATTGCCTGATAGAGGGCAAGGTTGAGCACGATGTTCTGCTGTGAACCACCATAGCTGGTGAATGCATCTTCCTGATAGAAGGGGTTAGCCTTACCCACAGCATCGCTCCAGATACCCTTGAATGCTACATCGCTTGTGGGGAAGTTGTCTTCCTTGATGAGTGCGGCAATCTTGTCGTCAACGTTCTTAACGCCGCTCTCACGAGTGTAGATGCGGAGCTTGAGTGCATTGGCAAACTTGATCCAAGCGTCGGCGCTCTTACCAGCATAGAGGAAGCTTGTAGCAACCTGGTCGCCAGCCGAAGCCTTAGCGAGAGCCTCGTCGAGCTCGGCGATGATGCCGTCGTAGATGTCCTGACCCTCGTCGAACTTGGGAGTCAGGTGGTCAAGGCTGAGAGCCTCAGTATAGGGAACCTCACCGTAGCAGTCGACGAGCACCTGATAGGTGAACGCGCGCAGTGTGGTTGCTGCCAGATATGTGCCCCAGTCACCCTCGGCCTCGGCAAGAGAGCGTACGGTCTTGAGGTTGTTGAGTGCACGAGAAGTGAGCTGAGTGTAAGAGCTGCTTGAGCGAGTTGCACTCATCTTAAACTGGCTATAGTCAAGATAGTTGCTTGTGCCGAAGTACTGGCTGTAGTGCTGTACATAGTAACCACCTACGTTGCGCATGAAGTCGCCATAAGTAGCTGCAATGTTCATCTCGGCAGTGGGCAATATCATAGATGAAGTCATGTTGTTCTCGGTAGGAGAATTGGGATCCTGGTTGATGTCCAGATAATCATCGCAAGATGTTGCCATGATTCCCAGCAGGGCGAGGCCTGTAACAAATATTTTCTTCATAATATCAATCTCCTCTCTTTATTAATACTTAATGTTAAGACTTACACCAAACACGCGGCATGAGGGGTTGGCGTAAAGTTCACCAAAGTTACCACTGAGGTCGGTACCTTCTGTAGTGCTCTCAGGGTCTACATCGTAGTTGTCCTTGGCAGTCCAAGTGAACAGGTTGTTGGCAAATGCCGAGATAGCGACACTGGTCAACTTAGCCGAACGCATCCACTTCTTGGGAAGATCCCATGTAAGGCTGAGGCTGCGCAGCTTAACGAATGAGCGGTCTACGAGGTAAGCCTCGCCGCCGTAACCATAACCGTATTTGTTGAAGTAGTCCTGATAACTACCATCGCTCACGTAGATGGGAGTGGTGTTCTCGCTGTAAGTGCCGTCACCGTTAGCAACAACAGAGTTGGGGATAATGAAGGGGCGACGATCGTTGTAAGAAGTCACGATACCGTTACCGGTGAACTGCATGAGGTTCTTAGTGCGAGAGAACATATAACCACCGTAGCGAATGTCAAGAGAAGCTGCAAGAGTTACACCATAAGCAGTGAAAGCAGTGTTGACACCACCTGTCCACTTGTGGTTCATGTTCTTGCCAGTATCTTGCACCTCGCTTGTGAGGACGGGCTGACCTGCCGAGTCAACGATGGGGTGCTGTACGCCAGCATCATCGGTGTAATATGTGGGCAGGTAAGTGTAGTAAGTACCCATGGGGCGACCTTCCTCGGCGTACATGTAAACTGCATCGTCACCAGCCGAGAAGCTGTTGATGGTTACCTTGCCACCCTCGAGGCTCTCGGGCATTGAGAGAACCTTGTTGCGGTTAACCGCGAAGTTGAAACCGAGATCCCAACGGAAGTTGCGGGTCTGAACGGGGGTAGTGTTTACGAGTAACTCGAAACCACGGTTGCGTACCGAACCAAAGTTGGTAACAACATAGCTGTAACCGGTTGAAGGATCAACGGGGAGAGTGAAGATCTGGTCCTTAGTCTCGCGGCTGTAAACAGTAGCGTCGATGCCGAAGCGACCGTTGAAGAACTGGAGGTTAAGACCAGCCTCGAGCTCGGTTGTCATCTCGGGCTTGAGTGAGTTAGAGCCTGCTGTAGAAGAACTCTGGAATGCATTAACCGAGTTGAAGGGGAAGCTGATGATGCTGCTCACGTAGTAACCGTTGGCATAACCTTGTACGAAGCGTGCGCTTGTATAATAAGGTGATGCATCGTTACCAGTCTTACCATAAGCGATGCGAGCCTTACCGAATGTGAGGACATCGTTCTTGGGAACGAGCTTAGTGAAAATCCAGCTCAGTGTAGCACCGGGATAGAAGTAGCTGTTAGCGCCCAGGGGAAGAGTAGAAGACCACTCGTTGCGTCCTGTAAGATTAAGGAAGAGCATGTCGTCCCAACCCAGGGTTACATCGCCAAATGCAGCCACCTGGCGGCGCTTGCTCTGGTTCTCAGAGAGATAAGACCAAGAAGAACCGTTGCTCAGATCCCAGAAACCAGTCTCGAATGTAAGTTTGTCGGAC
>DCGA01000097.1:9982-24464 GCA_002314465.1 bacterium UBA1790
TGCATAACGCTCGTTGAGGTTAACACCTGCGATAGCAGCAACGCTCAGCTTGTTATCCATGAAGTTGCGAGTGTAATCGGCAAGGAAGTCGTGGTTGAGCTGATAAGAACGACGATAGAGTGCATATACATAACCATCCTGGTTCATGTTGCTGGGAGCATAACCGTAGTCGTTGTTGATGAGAGCGTCATCAAGAGCGATCTGGGGAACACCCATCTTGCTATCGTAGTCGGTGTAGTCGAAACCGAAACGATAAGTGAATGTCAAGTCCTTAATGGGATTAACATCAACCTGAACCTTACCACGCATCTGCTTAGTATCGAGGTGGTTGTAGTTATTTGCCAGTGCCCAGTAGGGGTTGGTGATGCCGTAAGGAGTGAAGTAAGCCTCGGGGGTGTTGAAGGGTGATGTAAGGTCACGCTTGTCGAGCAGTGATACATCACGGGGAAGCTCATAAAGACCATCGATAACCGAAGTACCCTGGAAGCTACCTACCATGTCGGTCTTAGACTTAGCGTAACT
This sequence comes from bacterium UBA1790, assembly GCA_002314465.1. Classification (GTDB taxonomy): domain Bacteria; phylum Bacteroidota; class Bacteroidia; order Bacteroidales; family Muribaculaceae; genus Sodaliphilus. Next base: position 10,505 of record DCGA01000097.1, read on the forward strand.
AATAGCAGAAGAAATGTTCAGCCAGTCGGTAGCCTTGAATCCGCCACGGAAATCAAGTGTATTGCGAGTGTAGTAGTCGCTCTTGCCGGGCATGATACCGTCATCGCTCAGGTTGTTATAGCTTAAGTAGTAGTTAACCTGCTGGTCGATAGAAGCACCGCTGAAGGCAATGCTGTGGTTCTGAGAGAAACCGGTTCTGAAGAACTCTTTCACATTGTTCTCTACAGCGCTGTAGTTGTGAATGAGCTGCTGGTGGTTCCAGATGGGACCGTAAACCTGCTTAGAGCCGTTGAAGGCGGGACCCCAAGAACCATTCTCAATATAGGTCTGAACGCCGTTCCAGCCCTGGCCCCACTTGTTCTGCATCTCGGGGAGGTAAGCAACCTGACGTCCTTGAACGCTTCCGCTATACTCTACTGTGAAGTTCTTATTCTCACCGTGCTTACCCGACTTAGTGGTAACGATGATGACACCGTTGGCACCACGCACACCATACACTGCAGTNNGCACGGCTACCATAAAGAGCGGTAGCGGCAGCACCCTTGAGCACTGTCATGCTCTCGATGTCCTGGGGAGCGATACTTGACATACCGCCAGCCGAGAGGGCGTGACCACTTGTAGTAACGGTAGAGCTCTGCAAAGGCACACCGTCGACAACGTAGAGGGGTTGGTTATTACCATTGATTGAGCTGAAGCCGCGGATAACTACCGAGTTGGCAGAACCGGGGTCGGTAGAAGTGCTCTGGACCTGAAGGCCGGCCACCTTACCGCTGAGCGAGTTCATAGCGTCGCCGGTGTGAGCGCCCACGATTTCATCAGCCTTGATTTGCTGAGCGGCATAACCGAGCGATTTCTGCTTGCGGGTAATACCCATAGCAGTAACGACAACTTCCTCCAGGGCGTTGCCGCTCTCGGTGAGCTCAACATTTACGATACTTGTAGCCGCAACGAGTTTGCTGTTGTATCCTACATAAGATACCATAAGCTGCTTTACGTTGTCGGCAACGGTTACTGAAAATTCGCCATTAAGGTCGGTTGCTGTACCCTGGCTTGAACCAACGGCCTGAACTGTAGCGCCGATGAGCGGTTCTTTGTCAGCTGCACTGACCACCTTACCCTTAATGTTCTTGGCCTGCGCTGCGAATGCGATTAAGCACAGAGCCATAAACATAGATACAAGTCTATTCATACAGTAAACAATTAAAAAAATAATTTTAGTCTCTAAAACTAATAAATACTCTCCAAAGTGGTTAAAATTTCTCAGCCGAAATGTGTGCTGTATTCAACCTTTTACTAATAACAACTAACTTCGCGTCGAATTCAATGTGCTTCGTTCAATCTTGATAAACTTCCTAACGCACTCGCCACGATTTTCCCAATATCTGCTCTAAATAGTGCGCTTAATATTATTATAAATAAGTAATTCCGGTTGCAAAGTTACAAATAAACACGCAAATATACATTATATGCTACACATCTTTAACTTATAGCATACCAATCGTTACTAATTTATAGTTTTTCACAGCAATTTGCTCATTATGAAGATATCCGTTACGCCAAGTCTCTTAAAAAGTATCAGAGTACCCACCCTACCCTCTCGTCAAACAGATGCGAATATATTGTATTTCAAGTATTTAGAACAACACATTAAAATACCAGAGCAATAAAAAACAAAGCAAGTGAAAATAGTTACAATTTATGTTATAAAACATATTTTGATAACACAAACAACCAAACAAATGTTAATTTTACTGTTATTTTTAACATTTATAATTTAACAATTAATCAAACAAAATACTGAAGCCCTAATGATACTGTAGAAAATTTTTCTTTCTTGTGTAGATTTGCCGTAAAATTTTCTCCGCGATCTTATTTAACCAATCCTATGCAAACGAACATCCATCTTTCAACAGATACAACAGCATAATACGACGCAGGAAAAAAACAGCAAGTCACTCGGGATTTTCTATTAATCTATTTAAAGAATAAATAGTCTAAAAAATGAAATAATCCACGAAATAATTGCATATTTTAATAAAATATTATTAACTTTACACCTTGATTATAATATAAGACATAAAACTGATGAAATATCGCAAACATATAGCACTCGCTATGGCAGCGCTCCTGACAAGCGTTTGGGCCTGGGCTGTACCTGCCAAAAGGGTGCAAACCACACACTTGCAGAGTGATGGCTCGACCGTCACCGTTGTCCTTGCCGGTGATGAACATCACCGTGGCTACACCACCCTCGACGGGAAGGCCGTAAAGCAAGTAGCAAGCGGCGACTGGTGCTACGCTACCGCGTCGGGAGTGAGCAGCGTAATTGCCCACGACCAGCAGCAGCGTGATGCCCGCGAGGCAGCATACGTGGAGAGCAATGCCGTGAGCATATGGGAAGCAGCATCCGCTTCGCGCCGCTCGGCTCGCCGTATTGCGACAAAGGACGAGAGCGAAAGCGACTGGTCGCAAGTGCAGAAAACAGGATCTCCCCACATAGCAATCATCCTTGTGAACTATACCGACATCAAGTTCAAGAGCGAAAACCCCATTGAGCAGATGGGTAAATTCCTTGAAAGTGCGCTGCAATACTTCAGCGATCAGTCGTTCGGTAAGTTCACCCCCCAGTTTGATATCCTTGGCCTGGTAGAACTGAAGAACAACCGCGCCTACTACGGAGGAAACGTAGGACAGGACGACAAGGGCGTGGGCAAGATGGTTGCCGAGGCATGCCTTGGCGTGGGCGACGGCGTCGACTGGTCGCTCTACGACCACGACGGCAACAAGCAGGTAGACATTGTCATCGTGCTTTATGCAGGTCCCAGCGAAGCTCAGGGTGCATCGAGCAGTACAGTGTGGCCCTGCCAGTGGACCCTTGACGACAGCGATTACGGTGAGGACCTGAAAATGGGCGAATACACCATTCACGACTTTGCTGTGTTCAACGAACTTTACGGTTCGCGCGACTCGGGCACAAAGACCGACGGCATAGGCACATTCTGCCACGAGTTCTCACACTGCCTGGGCCTGCCCGACTTTTACAGCACCGGCTACAGTTCAACCTTCGGCATGGATGTGTGGAGCCTCATGGACTATGGCAACTACAACAACAAGGGATACACCCCGCTGGGTTACTCGGCCTATGAGCGCAACTACATGGGTTGGATGCCGCTTGACACCCTGACACCCGGTTCAAAGTACACCCTGACACCCGTACAGAAAGGCGGCAAGGCATATAAGATTGCCAATGACAAGGACCCCGAGGGCAAGGAGTATTTCATCATCGAGAACCGCATGCAGAGCGGATGGGATTACTACATGCCCACCAGCGGACTGATGATTACCCACGTAGACTATGACTCCACCGCATGGTATGACAACACGGTGAACAACTACGCGTCACATCTGCGCATGACCATAGTGCCCGCCGACAATTCGCTTACAAGCGGCACCGTTGCGTACGACCTGTACCCCTACCGTTCATCGTACGGAGTAGTCAACAACAATGAATGGACCGACACATCGAGTCCCGCACAAACCCTATTCACCTCAAGCGAGTCGCCCAAACTGCTTCACAAGCCCATCACCGACATCACGCTCAATGAGGACGGAAGCGTTTCACTCGTCTACATGGCCGGAGCGACCAAGGCCGGCGACGTGAACCTTGACGGAGTAATAGACATTACCGACGTGAACATCATCATCAACATAGTCCTGGGCCGCGACAGTGCCGAAAACTACGACGGCCGGGCCGACGTGAACGGCGATGGCGAGATTGATGTGAGCGATATTAATATACTGATTAACAAGATAATCGAATAAAAACCTAAAAAATAACATTATGAAGAAGCTATTCTTAACGCTATTTGCAGCGTTTGCAGTGCTATCGGCAAGCGCAGTACCAGCAATCAACACCCCGCTCACCTTCACGCAGAGTGACGGTTCGAGCATCACTGTACGACTCGTGGGAGACGAGTGGTTCAGTACTTACATCACAATGGACGGCTACACCCTGGAGCGTAGCATCAACGGAGATTTCTACTACAAGACATCGCTCGCCGTGAGCAACGTTATGGCCCACAACCAGAACGCACGCACCCAGGCCGAGCTCAACTACATTGCGGCTAATGCCAATAACATGATGGTATCGGGCAAGGCTGTTGCCGAGCAACAAGCAGCCGGTGCCCGCAAGGCTCCCGCCCGCAAGGCCGGAACACAGGTACCCCAGAAGGGTTCGCCCAACATTCCCGTCATCCTGGTAAGTTTCAGCGACTACGCATTGCGCAGTTCAACCCCTGTTGCAACCTTTGAGAAGCAGTTCAACACCAATACCAAGAGTGCTCTCCAGTATTTCACTGACCAGAGTAACCAGCAGTTTACCCCCAAGTTTGACATCCTTGGCCCCGTGACCCTGTCGAAAACCCGCGCATATTATGGCGCGAAGACAAGCAGTGCCAACGACGCCAAGCCCGGTTCTATGGCAGCCGAGGCAGTAAAGGCACTCACCAATGTTGACTTCTCGAAGTATGACAACGACGGCGACGGCGCATGCGACGTGGTAATCATCCTCTATGCAGGTCCCGGCGAGGCACAGGGTGCTACCAGCAACTCAATATGGCCCCACCAGTGGAACCTCTCGAGCGCATACTACTATGGCCAGAGCGACTACGGTTCATTCACTCAGAACGGTGTAACCATTAACAAGTATGCCTGCTTCTGCGAAACCCGCGGTTCAAGCGACTACTCGACCACCATCGACGGTATCGGCACCTTCTGCCACGAGTTCGGTCACTGTCTGGGTCTGCCCGACTTCTATGTAACCGACTACAACCACTCTCAGTACTGTATAGGCAACTGGTCGATCATGAACAGCGGTAGTTACCTCAACAACAGTCAGACTCCAGCCGGATATACCGCTTACGAGAAGGAATTCATGGGCTGGTTGACAATTCCCACAGCGGTTGCCAACACCCAATACACTCTCAATTCCCTCGGCAGCAGTGACTGCAATGCAGTGCGCATCTACAACTCGGCCGACGCCAACGAGTACTACATCCTTGAGAACCATCCCAAGACGGGTTGGTATGCATATCAGGGTGGAAGCGGTATGTTGGTTAACCACGTTACCTACAGTGCAAGCGCATGGAGCGGCAACACCGTCAACAACAACTCATCGCTGCTGCGCATGTCGATCATCCCTGCCGACAACAACATGTCGTCGAGCAGCGAGGCGGGCGACTGCTATCCCTACAACGGCAACAACAAGCTCACCAATACATCAACACCCACAGCATGGCTCTATAACGGCACAACCAAGCTGATGGGCAAGCCCATTACCGAGATTACCAAGAACTCGGACGGTACCGTAAGCTTCTGGTACTGCAAGGACTTTGTTAAGAACGTACCCGTTATCAACAATGTACCCCAGAGCGACATCAAACTCGAAGAGTTCACTGTGAGCTGGAATACAGTTGAAAACACCCTCACCTATGGCATTGAGATTACCGATGCAAGCGGCAATACAGTAGCAAGCCAGACCGGCCTTGAAGTGACAACCTACAAGGCAACCGATCTCAAGCCCAACACCACCTACACAGTGAAGGTCAATGCGACCTACACCGACGGAACAGTGAGTGCATGGAGCGCCGCCAAGCAAGTTACCACCAAGAGCAACCCCACAATGCAGGCAACCGACGAGACCAAGGTTGACAAGACCTCGTTCACTGCCAAGTGGAATGCACTCGACAACGTAACCTCTTACACACTGCATGTGCGCCGCATGGGCCTCACCAACTATGAGGAACTCCTGCACGAGACATTTGACAAGTGTACCAAGGTAGCTACCACCAACATTGCATCATCAATCAACAACTACACCGACAATGCAGGTTGGAGCGGCCGCTACGTTTACCAGAATGTGAGCGGTGTATCACTGGCAAGCACATCGTCACAAGGTAGCATCACCTCGCCCGCCCTCGACTTCAGCAAGTACAACGGCAAGGTAGTAGTGAAGATTGTTGCAGGAACCAACGGCTCCCTCACCGACTGCTCGCTCATCGTGAGCGCCGATGGAGCATCACAGACAATCACCATCCCCAACAGCACCCAGCACGAGTACACCGTTGTCCTCATGACCGGCGGCAACACCGGACAAAGCGTTACCATCGCAGCGCTTCCCGGCAAGAAGGTAGTTGTATATGACGTGCAGATTTTCGCCGGTGACGCCGACGACGTGATGGCAAGCGCTCCCCGCAAGGCCGCAACCGTAACCGGTGACGCCGACGAGCAGTTCATCACAGGCATCACATCAACCGAGCAACTCGTTGAGAACCTCATGGCCGGTGCAAGTTACCAGTACCGTGTAAAGGCAATTTACAACAACGACTGCGAATCGGGTTGGTCAAACGTAGAACAGGTAGACCTGCTGCCGGCAGGCCTCGCAGGTGACGTTAACGCCGACGGTAGTATCGACATCGCCGATGTAAACTGCATCGTGGCAATCCTGCTCAACATGAGTGCTCCCACAGCCTACGACGGCCGTGACGACGTGAACGGTGACGGCTCGACCGATGTTGCCGACATCAACGCCGTGCTGCAAATCATTCTCGCTGCCACCAACGACTAAACCGCAATCAATCACACTCTCCATGCAGCTGCATTTGTTGCATGGAGAGTAAACCATAAGGCAAAGAAACAGTCTAAATCATTAAACGAACCATTTATATTTGTCAGTTTAGTTATTATGGCTTAACTTTGCACACTGAAAAAAACCTTATGAAAAGGCTATTGTACATATTACTAACGAGCATGGCACTGGGCTGCGGCACAATGTCGGCTGCTAACGATGGTGCTGCCCCGCAGCAGCGCATCGAGGCTGTGGCAAACGCTACAGGCGGAAGCGGTCGCATCAACTTTATCGCAGGCAACAGCGATGCCGTGTTCCACATCTACTCCATCACAGGGCAACTGCTCAAGACCGTGCGTCTAAGCGCCGACGGACATGCCTCACTCGACATGCCCAAGGGGTTCTATGTGGTGAGATGCAATGGACAGTGGTCACGTAAGGTTATTGTTAAATAAGTATGTTCGTGAAGGTCGGGGCCTGTGCCCTGACCTTTATTTTACCCGTAATAACACGACAAGATGGTTCTCGCCGAGTTGTTCCCCTATGCTCATATCGTATATGACATCTTCATGGTGTTGTACGTGCTCACTATTGTGGGTACGATATCGGTCATTGTGGGAGAGAACCGCAACCCGGTGAAGTCGCTTGCCTGGGCCACGGTGCTCGTGCTGCTGCCCATTGCCGGTATCATCCTTTACCTGTTCTTCGGCCGCAGCCTGAGAAACCAAAAGATGATTTCCCGCAGGAAAATGCGCAAACTCAACAAAGGCAAGAACACCACCACCCCACCCGAGAACCTGAGCGACGAGAACCGTCACCAGGTGCATCTGGCACATGCGCTGGCCCAGTCTAAATACTACGAAGGCAACAAAGTGGAAGTATTTACCGACGGCAAGACAAAGTTTGACACGCTTAAACGCGACATCGCACAGGCCAAGGAATATATCCACATCCAGTATTACATCATCGAGAACGACAACCTGGGGCGCGAACTCGCCGACCTGCTCATAGGCAAGGCGCAGCAAGGCGTCAAGGTGCGCGTAATCTATGACCACGTGGGTTCGTATACCATCAACTCCGGCTTGTTCAAGCGACTGAGGCGCGGAGGCGTAGAGGCACACCCGTTCCTCAAGATAACCTTCACCAGTTTTGTCGCCCGACTGAACTGGCGCAACCACCGCAAGGTTGTAGTGATAGACGGCACCGTGGGCTACATAGGCGGCATGAACGTAGCCGACCGCTATGTGACAGGCAAGAAAGGCAAGAACCCATGGCGCGACACCCATCTGCGCATCACCGGTCCGGCGGTGCAGGGCTTGCACAACTCGTTTGCCGTCGACTGGAACTACATGAACAACACGCTGCTACGCATGCCCGACACGGTAACACCAAGCCCCACCGGAGACATGGGAGTGCAGATTGTACCGAGCGGTCCCACCGACATGTGGAACGGCAACTCATTTGTAGTGCTGCGTGCAATCTCAATGGCGAAGAAAAGCCTCTTTATACAGACACCCTACTTCCTGCCCAGCGACTCACTGCTCAAGGCGCTGCAGGCTGCAGCACTCTCGGGCGTAGACGTGAGAGTGATGATTCCGCGTCGCACCGACTCGGTGCTACTGCGCTATGCCTCGGGCAGTTACATCAAGGAGAGCTTACTCTCGGGCATCAAGATTTTCCTCTATGACGATGCCATGATGCACGCCAAGGTTGTGATTGTCGACGACGACTTTGTCACCGCCGGTTCGTCAAACTTCGATTTCCGCAGTTTCGAGCACAACTTTGAATGCAATGCACTCATCTACAGCACCGAGTTCAACAGCAAGATGAAAGAGATATTCATGGACGACCAGCACAAGAGCACCCGCCTTATCCTCTCGCACTGGAAACGCCGCCGCATCACTACCAAGGCCCTTGAATCGCTGGCAAGACTGCTGGCACCTATTTTGTGAAAGGTTTAGGGTTTAGAGTTTAAGGTTTAAGGTTTTTTGGGGGAAGGTTTTTTTGGGGAAGGTATTTTAGGATAAACGAGAAAGGCTACATGCAACCAAGCATGTAGCCTTTGTTGTGGTTATTGTGTTCTGTTTTTATCGCTTTGCCTTCACCTCTACGGTATCGAGGATATTGCCGTTGCGGTCGAGCAATGTGAGGACAATGTGCTTGTCGTCAACTTTCATATCCATTGCGCCGACAGTCCTGTCGCCCTCGGTCCAGCGATACTTGATGATGTCTTTATTGTAGGCAATGTCCTCCATTCCCTGTCCGCGTTCGTTGTCGCACGAAGGAGTCTGCACATATACAGTTCCCGAGTAACCGTCGGTTTCCTTTCCTGCCAACAGAGCATTAGTACTCGCATAGATGTGGTTGTTGCCCGAAAGAGCGAGGTCTACTCCGAGTTCGTCAAAGATGGGACTCCAACGGCCATACTGCGAAGTCTTGCCTGTAACGGCGTTAAACCACTGATAGTGCTCACACACGATGACATAACGGGGAGGATTGCTCGAAGCGCGCGCCTCGGTAACGACCTTGCGCACCCATTGCGATGCTTGGGCAAACTCCGCGTCCTTGCGCATCTCCTCGTTGTTGAGAGCAATAAACAGGGCATCGCCATAGCGGAAGTGGTAGCACACGCCCACCTGCCCCTCATATCCGTTGCGAGGAACATAGTTGGCATCGCGGAAGAAATCCTTAGACACCTTGTCGTATCCACGGGTCATGTTGTCGTGGTTACCGTTGAGTCCGGTCCACATGTAGCGTGCGAAAGCAGGCTGCTTGTACATCTCTACCCAGAACGACCAACTGCCGCCCCATGCGGCCACATCGCCCAGATGAAGCACCCAGTCGATACCGGGATTATACTTCTCGACGGTTCCCACCATATCCATGGCAGCCTTGAGGCGACCGGGAGCGGGGGTGTAGGTGTGGAAGTCGCTGATGACGCAGCACGACCACTCTCCTGCAGCAGGTGCAGTCTTAAAGGCATGAACGGGGACCACGACCTTGCCTGTGGCATCAAGTACACGATAGACATAGTCGGTGGCAGGCTTAAGCGACTGCAACTCGGCAGCGCACTTGATAAACATCACGCCTTCCTTTATGTCCTGCCCTTTGGGGCTCTTTGAGCGAATACTATCGTAGGTGGTGCATAGGCGGTGGAAAGTGGGCTCGACACGTTTCCAAGCTTCTTGTCCATTGGCCTTCTCGGCGTATTCGATGTGTGTGCCCGGCACGTGGGCAGCCCAACTGATGTTGATCTGTGTAGAAGCATCGACACCGGGATTGGCCACTACCGACTCTACATCGTCGAATGCAGCACACATCACCGATACGGTGCAAACAAGCAGCGAGAGAATTACTGAGCGTTTCATTTCTTAAACAGATAAGTAGTGAGGCTCTCCTTGCCCAGATAGTAGGCCTTAGCCTTGATGACCTTGTAGTCGCCCACGGCAACGGGAGCAGTCCAGATGGGAGATTCATAAGAGGGCTCAGTGCCGTCGGTAGTGTAGCGAACGAGCATACCGGGGTACTGGGTGTTGGTAACGAGTTTGCCGTCAACGACTTTCACACCGGGCATACCGATGCGGAAGTTGTAGCCCTTGGCAAGCATGATGGGGAGTTCCACCGCACCAATCTTGAGGTTGTACTGGCGGCGGGCAGCCTCGTAGGCTTGTTTGTCGGCAAGATTGCCAGCCCATGCGGGAACTGCGTTCNNNNCCAACCACGCTCAACCATACCAAACACCTTGGGAAGAGTGAGATACTGAACCTGATTGAAGTTGCGCAGAGTCTCGCCCCACAACTGAGCCTGAACGCCTATCACGTTGGCCTTGTTGTTGAGAGCAGGCTTACCGTTGCCATTGGTAGTGACATCGATTTCCTTGCCGTCGTAGGCAGTGCGGGCGCTTGCGTAGATGTTCCAGGGAAGTGCCGACCATGAGTCAAACTCATCGACCTTGCCACCCCAGTGGAGTCCCTGGTCGTACTGGTGCCAACTGTAAGACATATCCATGTAGAAGTTGGTCACGTTAGACAGAATCACGGGATAGCCGTCGTTGGCGAGGTTGTAGGGAACAACATCGCTCTTGCCCACTGTGCTCCAAGCATTAACGCCGGCAAAGCGCTTGGTCATCTTAGCGTTCCACTCGGGCTTGTGGTTGAGTGCAACCTCTTGCCAGCCCTCGATGAGGATGCCACGCTTGAAGAGGATGTCGCTGATGCGCGCGATGTAGTACTCATTGACCTCGTGTGCGTTATTAAGGTTCTCACGCATCATGAGAGCCTGTGTAGCCGGCGAGTCATTGTAAGCGCCACGGGGAACCTCGTCGCCACCCAGGTGAACGATGTCGAGTTTGAGCCCGGCCTCCTTGTACATGAGTTCAAGTTCGGCAACAACCTTATCCACAAAGTTGTAAACACCATCACCAGCCACGTCGAGCACGTTGTCGTGATAGCTCTGTGCCGAGGTGTACTTACTGGTATTCTCGTCTTCCCAAATCTTGTATTGCTCGGCTTTGGCCTTGTCGGTTGCAATGTACTTGTTATAACGGTTTTTCATTGCAACGATGGCAGCACGAGCGTGTCCCGGGGTCTCAATCTCGGGAATAACCTTCACGCCTCGCAGAGCGGCATACTTGAGCATCTCAATCATCTGCTTGCGGGTGATGAAGCCGTTGGCGCTGCTATTGGGGTTATTGGGATTGCCGTCGCCGTCGAAAATCTGTGCCAGATAGCCGTTCTCGTCGAGCGTGCAGCCGCGACGCGCAGCCACCTCGGTGAGTTCGGGCAGTCCGGGAATCTCAAGACGCCAAGCCTCGTCGTCGGTAAAGTGGAACTGCAGGCGGTTGAGCTTATAGTAGGCCATGAGGTCGATGAAGCGCTTGATGTCGTCGAACGAATAGAAATTGCGTGCGATGTCGATCATGTATCCACGGTAGTGCAGGTCGGGATAGTCGGCAATCTCGGCGTTCTGCAAGTTGCGGCTCTTGCTGTGGTCGAGTGCAGCCATGAGCGTCTTCACACCATTGATAGCGCCCTCATCGCTTGCACCCACGATAGTGATTTTGCCATTGTCGACGGTGAGCGTATAGTACTCGGGATTAGCATTGATGCCACCCTTTACCTTAACCGAAATCACCGTGTTCTGCTTGGAGCCAGTGTAGATGCCGCGACGCTGCAACTCGGCAGTGAGCAACTTACCTGCGGGACTCTTCTTGAACAGGCTGCCGGCCTTAACGGTAACGATGTTGCCCACATGGGTAACGCCATCCTTGAGGTCGACCTGCTTGGGTGCAGGAAAGATATCGTAATCATTGCCGGTGTAGGCATCACCAATGCAGTTAACAGCCGCATTGTAATCGTAAACGAAATTGCCGTCGGGGTAAGATGCGTGGTCGGTCCACTGTCCGGGCTGTGCAAGCTCGGCGCGCTCGATGGGCGCAGGAATGGGCGACGAAGTAATGCCATCCATCACCACGTGTCCGCCGGCAGGCATATAGCAACTGTTGACCATGGTGCCGCGCATGAGCATGTCGACCACGATTGTGTCGCCGGGAGCAAGGGGCTGGTAAGAAGCACCCGGTGTAACCTGATAGTAGGTTGTTGACACCTCTTTCATCTCTACCTTGCTGGTAGCAGGCAGTTTAAACGAGCGAGAGAACTGGTTGAAATAGAATTGCCAGTTGCTGCCCAGTGTTGAAGGACTTACATTCTTAATAACGAATCGCGAACTGTAATAGCCGGGCTCGGCCTGGTTTTTTCCCATCTCCCATTTCACTTCGATGGGCGACTGAGCCACCGCTGCCAGGGCAACGAGTGCCGCAGCAACAGCAGTCAAGGTTCTGTTAATAGTCTTCATAAAAAATGCTATAGTTTGTTTTTTATTTCGGTAAGGAGGTTGGCACACGCCTCTTCCACGAGGTCGAGTGCAAGTTCAAAGTCCTCGGGCCCACCATAATAGGGATCGGGGACATAAGTGTGAGGTGTAGATGGGTTGAGATAGTCACCCATCATCACCAGCTTGGGAGTAATATCGGTGCGAGCCATCCACTTGAGGTCGCGGGCATTGGCCTCGTCCATCGCCACAATCATGTCGAAGGCGGTAAAATCGCTCTGCGTCACAGGGCGACTGCGATGGTCCAGGTTGTAACCTCGGCGCGAGGCATGTCGACGCATGCGGTGATCGGGAAGCTGTCCCTGATGACCGCCATAAGTGCCTGCCGAGTCGACCTCGACAGCCGCGTCAAGTCCTTCGTCCTCGAGCAAACGCTGCATCACGCCATGGGCAGCCGGCGAGCGGCAAATGTTGCCCAGACACACAAATAGTATCTTGTATTTGTCCATTTGTGCAAAGTTACTCAAACTAATCTTAACTGCAAAGCGAAAGGGTGCATTTTTGGCATAGGCAACGCAAAAACCGCATCGAACGAGCAGATGCCAAGAGGTCTATATTTATTTTAATAATGTGGAAACGGGCAAATATTTGTCAATGTGGGGGATATTTTGTATCTTTGCACGATTTATGCACTATACTACTAAGTAAAATAAAAAAATAATATATGTTTGACAATTTATCAGAGAAACTTGAGAGGTCGTTTAAACTGCTCAAGGGTCAAGGAAAAATCACCGAGATTAACGTAGCCGAGACACTCAAGGAGGTGCGCCGCGCACTCATCGATGCCGATGTTGAGTATAAGGTTGCAAAGCAATTTGTAGACAAAGTTAAAGCCAAGGCGATGGGCGCCAACGTTATCAACGCCCTCAAGCCCAGCGAGCTCATGGTCAAGATTGTTCACGACGAACTTGCCGAGCTCATGGGCGGCGAAGCCGTAGGCCTGAATATAGAGGCAAAGCCCGGACAACCCGCCGTTATCCTGATGGCAGGTCTCAACGGTGCCGGTAAGACCACCATGAGCGGTAAGCTGGCACGCATGCTCAAGAACCAGAAGCGCAAGCCGCTGCTTGCTGCCTGCGATACCTTCCGCCCCGCTGCGATGGAGCAGCTGCGCGTACTCGCCGAGACAGCCGAGGTACCCATCCACCTGGAACTGGGTGCAACCGACCCTGTTGAGGTTGCCAAGAACGCTATTGCACAGGCCAAGGCCGAGGGTCACGACGTGGTAATCGTCGATACCGCCGGTCGCCAATCAATCGATGAGGAACTCATGGTCCAGATCAAGAACATCAAGGACGCCGTGAACCCCAACGAGACACTGCTCGTAATCGACGCCATGATTGGTCAGGAGGCAGTGAATACCGCTAAGATTTTCAACGAGCGCCTCGAGATAGACGGTGTAATCCTCACCAAGCTCGACGGTGATACCCGCGGTGGTGCCGCCCT
>DCGA01000114.1:0-1111 GCA_002314465.1 bacterium UBA1790
GTTCGCCACCCACACTCTCCATGCGGTTGAGTATGTGCCACGAGCGGCGGTGTGTGGTGCCCTTAAAGATGGTGTGCTCCACAAAGTGTGCAAGACCATGCTTTCCGGGTAGGTCGTCGCGGCTGCCGGCGTTAACGGCGAGGCCGCACCATGCCACAGGTGCATTGCGAGTGACATGCACCATCTTGAGCCCGTTGGGCAGGGTTGCAAGGGTATAGTTGGGTGTTGTGGTGTTCATACGAGTTTTTCTATGTGAATGATTTGCTGCACGAGCATCATGTTGCGAATGTCGGCGCGCCTTATCTCCATATCGTCGTATTCGGGGTTGGCGCTGTGCAGTGTTACCATGGTGGGGTCGGGGTGTCGTCTCACATATTTGAGCATGCGGTAATCGTCGAGAATCACTACATGGACATGTCCCCACATTATATACTGTGTGTTGGTGAGTTCCCTCAAGACAATCATGTCGCCGTCTTTAATGACGGGTGCCATGGAGTTTCCGCTCACTATCACGATGCGGTCGTCGGGGGTGGTGCCGGGCAGGCGCATCCAGTCGATGATGTGGTCTTCGGTGAACATGAGTGAGCGTGGCGCGGGGCCTGCTGTCACGTCGATGTCGTAGACGGGTGTGCCTTGATGGTCGGGAGCAGTGAGCGTACTTGTGGCAGCCGGGGCCGCTGCCTTGGCAAACGGGATGTCGGTGCCGTCTTCGAGCCATTGCTTAGACACGCCCAGGTTCACAACGAGGCGATTGATGAACGCTTCGCTTATGGGGAGTCGTCCGTTAAGATACTTTGAAAGGTTGGAGGTGTCAACGCCAATCTTGCTGGCAAACTCCACCTGGCGGTAGTTAAGCTCCTTCATCAAGAACTTGATGCGGTTGATAATGTCGATGTCAGCCATATTTATATAATATATGTGTGTTGTGGTTGCAAAATTACCACAAAAAATGGTAATAAACAAATTTTACTGACTTAAAAGTGCCGCATAAACAATGTGTGCATCTACGCTAAGAAGAGCATAAAAACAAAAGACGCTAACCTTGCGGCTAACGTCTTTCTGGTGGTCCCCCCAGGAATTGAACCGGGGACACATGGATTTTCAGTCCATT
>DCGA01000114.1:1171-4000 GCA_002314465.1 bacterium UBA1790
TTTTTTTGAATTGGCAAAATTTTTAGGCATTTTTTTTCAAAATTGCTGTTTTTTGCTATTCAAAAGCGCCATTTCCCATGCTGTGCATTATTTGTAGAATGTTATCCAGTTGGTAGTATACTGTGTTCGTACACTATGTATCTCGTAGGCCTTGCCGTCGCTGTGGCGCCACCACGAGTAGTTCCAGCCACTGCCCATGTCGAGGTACAAAGCCTCGGTAACGCCCGCTTTGAGCAGCGACTTGATGAAGTCGCCAAACTTGACAGAACCTCTCGAGTCTATGACGCACAGTTTGCCCTTGAGGCAACACAGTGCCCTGAACTCGTTACAGTTGCTGTCCTCACGCAAAGTAGGGACCCTTTTGCCATTGTGAATCATCATCTCCTGACCGAATCCCATGCCACCGTTCTTTGCGGCACGGTCAAGTTCGGCGGCATATTCCTTATATAGGAACTTGAACTTGCCGTTGTAGTAGACAAATGCCCCCGTGTTCTGGCGGCAGGAGTATCCCTTGTATTTCTTTCCCGAGCAAACATGGTTGCCCGCAATGTTCTCGTGCTTGAAGGTGTTGAGTAATTGGCCTGTAAATGCCGCCTCGGCGCAGTATATCACGCGGGAATCGCTCTTTGACGGCATCTTGCCGCACACGAGGTCCACCTTGCTGTAGTGCGGTGTGTAGATTATCAGGTCGTTCTGTACTGTGCGGGTCGTGCAGTTAGTGCCTGCGGCATGTGCGGTAAGGTTGCTTGCAATCGCGGCAATAACCGCGATAAAAAAAAATGCATGTTTCATGGGTGGGTGTGATTATTTGTTATTTGCCAAAGATAGCTTTGATGATTGTGCTTCCTATCTTGCGCTCAGCACCGCTTTTAGTGGTAGGGATGCCAGTGGCGCGAGCAAAGTTCTGTTTCACGCGTGTGATGCCGAGGGCTCGTTTCCACGAGAAACTCAGGCCGGGGATTTTGATGGGCAACATAGGTGTTATTATATTTATATATGTGTACAACTTGCAACATTCGTGCCAGTCACGCAACAAGTATACGGAAAGTTACAACTAAACGTCAACATAAAAAAGTGGCTGCCCCCATGCAGGGACAGCCACTTGTGTGGGTTATTCAGAAAAACTACCTCGGTGGGCGTTTTATTGTTCCTCTTTGGTATATGCGTTGCCCGATTTGTCGGTAAGCGTGGTGCCGTTGATACTGAATTCGTCGCTGGTCTCGCCGTCGCTGGTTACCAGTACGTGTCCACCTTGGATTTTATAGGTGAATGTCTCATTGCCGCTCTTGCCCTTGGGTCCCACGGCCCACATTGTTGCGGTGCCGTCGGCGTTAAACACGTAGTGCTCTACCACTTCGGGTGTAAGGGGTATTCCTGTCCAGTGTCCCACGATTGCTTTCGTCGCGGCACTGTCGGCAGCGGCTTGCTTTTGCATTGCTTCCATCTCACGGGCTGTGCGCTCGGCCTGTGCGGCGGCTGTGATTTCGGCAACCTGCTCGTGGGTGAGCGTGTCGTCCTGCTCGCTGTCGTGCGAAGCACTGTTGTTGCAGCTTGTAAATGCCATGCCTGCCGATACCATAAGTATATATAATAACTTTTTCATCTTGTAAGCGTTTTACGGGGTTTGATACTGCAAAGTTACAAATAAAAGTCGAATGGACAAAGGATAAAAAGTGGCTGCCTCCGCATTGGGGGCAGCCACTGTATAGATATAATCGGTGTCGATTATAGTGTCGCGTGATTACTCAACGTTCTTCCAAGTGATGTTGAACAGACAAACGCGGTCCTTGTTAGCATCCTGTGCTGTCGGGCTCAGGTTGGTGAAAACGATCTGGAAGTCGCCGGTTACATTGAGGCCGGTCATTGTGTGCTCATAAACCTGGAGCTTAACGGGCGCGCTGTTTGTCACGGTCTCGGTCTTAACAACCTGGCCGTTCTTCATGATGTCTACACGGAACGAGATAGCTGTGTCGGTGTAGGGCATAGCGTAGTTGAAGTGGAGCTCGTTGATAGAACCGCTGATAACGGGAGATGTGAGTGTACCCACAGCAGATGTCTTGCCGTTGATAGTAACACCCATTGCCCATGTCTCGGTACCCTCAACCTTGCCGAGGAACTTGAAGACGGGGTTGCTGTCGGCGTCACCACCCATGAGGATGTTACAGTTGGCACCCTTCCAACCCTGGGTAGAAGAGTAAGAGCCGTAGGTGCTCTTTGCTGCGCCACCGTTCATGGTCTCGAGGTCGGCACGGTTGCCGATAACGGGCTGGGGATCGGGTGTGCCACCACCGCCACCGCCTTCGCCGAACTTAACGTCGTCGACGCACCATGTAGCGTAGTTGGCATCGGTTGCAGCCTCGTAACGGAAGCCGATGAAGTAAGTGCCCTCATACTGTGACAGGTCGAGGTTGCCGCTCTCGGCCCAGCTTGAGTAACCGCTTGCGGGAGCAGTAGCGATTGTGGGATTGAGCTTGATGAGAGTTGCTGTTGTGGGATCGGCTGTTGACATCAGGTATACCTCGAAGTGGGTAGTAGTGCTGCTGTAGCCGTTAACCTGAGTGCGGAATGAGAGAAGCTTGTTGGGAGCCTTCTTGATGTCGATTGCGGGAGAGATGAGCCATGAATCGAAGGGAGCAGTGCCCTTGTAACCGGTCATCGCAGCATAGTAGTTGCCGTCGAAGCTTGTTGTGTACCAAGCCTTGGTACCCTTAACCTGGACATTTGCCCATGTTGTGGGTACTGCGCCGCCTTCGAAGCCCTCATAGAGCTCGGTGACGCCGCCGCTTACTACGCTCAGCTTGTACTCGCTGGTCGAACCGCTGTTCTCGG
>DCGA01000114.1:4042-6665 GCA_002314465.1 bacterium UBA1790
CATATAGGTTGCGAGTTTACCCTTAACCCAAATCTGTGACTTGTATACTTCCTCATTGTCCTTGAGGTTAGCCTGCTCGCGGAACTTAGAATCCTGGGGCAGTGCCACTACGAGACACTTGCTGAAGTCGGTGCAATCGGCGCTGGGACCGATAACGATAGTGTTGTTGAGTGTGGTCTTAGCCTTCCACTCGATGTCGTTGTTGCTCTTAACGGTGCTAACCTCGGGAGCTACAGCGCCCACTACATAGCCGGTAACCCAGCCGCTGCGCTCGCTGTTCTGCTTCTCGATAGCCTCTTCTACGGTGTAGGGATCGTTTGCAGTACCCTTGGTGTCGGTAGAGAAGCCTTGGCAGTCGTCAGTGTCGCGGATGTAGAACTTCCACTGGTCGGTACCTGTGAGAGTGAGGATACCGGTCACGTCGCCACTGCCGAGGGGCAGCATAGAAGCGCGGAAGGTAGAGTAGTTACTGTTGACAACAGTCACCTGGTTGCCTTCTTCGTCGGTGAGAGTGCGGTTAGAAGAAGCGTCGGCCTCGCTGTAAGTTACAACGCCGTCGGCCTCGGCCCACTTCACATTCATGAGTTTCACGAGGCGGCCAGTGTACTTGAGGATAGTCTGTGAGTCACTCTTACCCTGGAAGTCGCTGATTTTGGTCACGAGGGGCTCGGCCATCTCGGGCTTGGGAAGTCCGTTGGCCTCAACCATAGACTTGAAAGTCTCGAGGGGAAGACGACCTGCCTCCCACACGCTCTGTGCAGCATAGTACTCGGGCAGACCAATGAGGTAGTTGCCGTTGTACTTGCCAATCCACTTGTCCTTCATGCTGAGGACAACCTCCTGACCTACGCGGTAGGTGCTGCTGAGGCTGCTTGCGTCGATAGAGATACCGATGCCGCCTGTCTCGTCCTGGATGAACAGGTACTTGTAGATGTTACCTGCAGCGTCGCTGCTGGTTACATAACCATGAATGTACACTTCTTCCTTACAAGTGTCAATGTAGTTGCGGGTGTCTTGCCAGTACTTAGCCTTGAAGTCGGCAATTGTCATGTTTGCCTGGTGTGATGCTGTGGGCACTACAATGGGGGGAACGTCGAACTCTTCGTTACATCCCACTGCAACTACCATCATGAGCAATAGGCCCAGGTAATAATTGATGCGTTTCATAATCTATATGTCTTTTTTGTTATTATCGTTGTTATTGAAAATTATTAGAAGCGAACACCCACATTGAGGTAAATCTTGATTCCCTGTGCATAGTAAATCTTGTTGGGGAACTTACCTGTGGTGTAATTCTTGTAGTCGAAACGACCCTGCTGGTAACCGCTTGTCATGATCTTGGTGTTGTTCAAGAGGTTGTCAACATTGAGGTTGAGGTTGAGCGAAGAGCGGCGGTTAAGATAGATAACGTGTCCGATGCTTGCGCCCAGCACGAATGCCGAGTTGAGTTTCTCCTGCTTAGAGATAGACTTCATCATGTCGAGAAGTTCTTCCTCGGTACTGGCCATTGTGTAGAGGTCGTTCATCTGCTCGTGGCGTACGGGCGAGAGGTCGATGTAAGACTTGTCCATGTAGGTACCTGAGACTTCAAAGAACCACATCTTGGGAGCAGCCCAGTTGAGCGAAACGGTGTAAGCCTCCTGGGGAGTGCCGCTCACGTAGAAGTTCTTGAGGTAAACGGTAGAGGTAACATCTTCCTTGGTACCGTTCTCGTAACTGCGTGTACCTGTGGGGCGGTTCTTGTACTGGTAGCGCGACAGGTTCATTGCACCGCTCAGAGTGAGTGATGAAGTGAGCTTGTAGGCCAGACCCAGCTCAACGCCCTTGAATACCTTGTGCACATCGGTGAGCGCGTAGTTCATGAATGTGCTGTACTGGTCGTCGTAGTAGCTGTAACGATCGGTGCCGTGGCGCAGGTCGGTGTAGAATGCCGAGATAACGCCCTGGAACTGGCGGTAGTTCCACTGGTAGCTGATGTCGCCGCTGAATACGGTCTCGCTCTTGAGGTTGGTGATTACGTCGTCCTTGATGCGGGGCGAAACGTAAGCGTTGTTGGCCAGAGGAGCACGGCTACCGTAGTAGATGTGTGCATTGAAGTTGTTGCGTCCGTCGAGCTTGAAGGTAGCGCCGGCCTTAAATGCGGCGTTTACAAACTCGTGGCGTACGCCCTTACCCTTAGAATTCTCGGGGGCACGGCCGTTGCGCATCTTACCGTCGCGCTGATAAGCGGTGTAAGTTGCCTTGAGGCTGTAGTTGAAGTCCCACTTAGCGGTGTTGATGACCATCTGGTTCCAAACGGTACCGATGATAGAGTTGATGTCGTAGTCATAACCGAAGCGGTCGCCCTTGTAAATCTTGCGGTTGGGGTTGTCGAGGTCGTTCTGTGCCATGTCGGGGTTGCTGGGGAAGTCGCGCTCCGAGTACTGGTCAATGTCGAGCCAGTGGTCGCCGCCCAGGAGGTCGGCCATGGTCTTGTAGTAAGAAGAACGGGTGTAGTTGGCGCTTGCACCGCCCTGCAGAGTCACGTGGTCGTTGAGACGTGTGTTGAGGTTGGTGTTGAGAGCCCATGCTGCCTGGTTGCTGTGGCGCTTCTCGAGAGAGTAGGTAGCCATGGCAGTTGTGC
>DCGA01000077.1:0-3474 GCA_002314465.1 bacterium UBA1790
TTCGTGAAGAACCTTGAGAATGTACAGGGCGATGAACATGACGTAATCCTGTTCTCGATAGGTTACGGTCCCGACAAGGACGGCAAGGTGTCGATGAACTTCGGTCCGCTCAACAACGAGGGCGGTGAGCGCCGCCTCAACGTTGCTGTGAGCCGTGCCCGCCACGAGATGCTCGTCTACTCTACCCTCAAGTCGAGCCAAGTGGACCTGCGCCGCTCTAAGGCACGCGGTGTGGAAGGCCTCAAGCACTTCCTTGAGTATGCCGAGACTCAATCGCTC
Source organism: bacterium UBA1790 (assembly GCA_002314465.1). Taxonomy (GTDB): domain Bacteria; phylum Bacteroidota; class Bacteroidia; order Bacteroidales; family Muribaculaceae; genus Sodaliphilus. Next base: position 280 of record DCGA01000077.1, read on the forward strand.
GCCACAGTGCCCGGCAACCAGTCGCAGCACAGCGACAGCACTCTCGCGCGTATTATAGCCGACCGACTGCGTTCACACGGATATGTCGTGACCACAGGCGTGGGACGCTCGCAGTTCAAGGTTGACATTGCCGTGAGCCTGCCCGAGCACCCCGATGTGTACCGACTGGGCATATTGCTCGACGGCGAGGCCTACCGCAACACCCAGACCACCCGCGACCGCGAGATAGTACAGCCCTCGGTGCTCAACGGGCTCAAGTGGAACGTGATGAGGGTGTGGAGCATCGACTGGTTCAACAATCCGCAGCGCGTGATTGACCGCATCATCGAGCAAATCAACACAGAACCCGAGCCCGAACCCGAGCCTCAAACACAAAACACCGCATTTGAGATAAGCAACAGCGACATAGAGGAAAGGCCGTCACAAGCCAGCAGTTACAATGCTTGCACCATGAGCGAGTCGCAAGCCATTGCCATGACCGACAGAGGCCTCATGACACACATCATCAACACAGAACAGCCCATCCAGTTCACCCTGCTGTGCAAACGCATTGCATCGCTGCGTGGAATGACACGTGTCACACCCAAGATGAAAAACGACCTCTTGCCGCGTGTAAAGCACATGTTCTTCACACAGCCCGATCGCAACGACCTCACCGTGTGGATGACCGAACAGGTAGCCATGGAATACACCGGCTACCGATGTGACGATGTGCGCGACATTACCGAGATACCGCTGTGCGAAGTCAAGAACGTGATACTTGAGAGCGTTGAGGAGCAGGTGGCACTCCCGTGCGACAACCTCACCCTCATTGCGACCAAGAAACTGGGATTCACCCGTCGCGGCAACAACCTTGACACCGCCCTCAACGAGGCTGTGATGCAACTCAAGGAAGAAGGCCGCATCGAGGAAGTGGACGGCAAACTGAGAATACAAAACTAAAACGACAACATATTTAATAATGAACAACAAACTTAAATTCATAGGGATTATTCCTGCAAGGTTTGCATCGACACGTTTCCCGGGCAAACCCCTGGCCATGCTGGGTGGAATGACTGTGATTGAACGCGTTTACCGCCAGGTGAGCCTCGTGCTCGACAATGTGGTGGTAGCGACCGACGACGAGCGCATCGCGCAGGCTGTCAACGACTTCGGCGGCAAGGCAGTGATGACCAGCACCGAGCATCGCAGCGGTACCGACCGTTGCCGTGAGGCATATCTCAACAACGGCGGAGGCGAGGATGTAATCATCAACATCCAGGGCGATGAACCCTTTATACACCCCGACCAGATACGCGCCATCATGTCGTGCTTCGACGACGAGGCTACCGACATCGCGACGCTAATCCGCCCGTTTGCGCCTACCCGTCCCGTTGCCGAACTCATCAACCCCAACTCACCCAAGGTAGTGGTTGACAGCAAGATGAACGCAATGTACTTCTCGCGCTCGGTTATTCCCTATCTGCGCGGCGTGGAACAGGAAAAGTGGCCCGCAAGCCATCAGTTCTACACCCACATAGGCATGTATGCCTACCGCGCCAACGTATTGGGCGAGATAACCAAGCTGCCGCAATCGTCGCTCGAGGTTGCCGAGTCGCTCGAGCAACTTCGTTGGCTTGAGAACGGATATGTAATCAAAACCGCTGTTAGCGATATCGAGACCGTGGGCATCGACACGCCCGAGGACCTGGAGCGCGCCGCAGCCATATTGGCACAACAGCAATGAGCCTGCGCACTACCCCACCGGCATTGTCGCAATTCGGCGACCTGAGCCTGCACATTCCCGAGCCCATAACGCTCGAGAGCGGCATACCCTGCTACATCATCAAGGGCGGCGATGATGAGATGAACCGCGTGAACATCTACCTCAACGGAGGCTTGATGATGGAACCCAAACCAGCCGTATCGGTACTTACAGCATTACTTTTAACCGAGGGTAATGAACTGCTCACTACCAGCGAAGTAGCCGAAAAATTTGACTACTATGCAGCACGCAAATCGGCCGACAGTTACGACTACTGGACCGAGGTATCGATGACCTCGCTCAACGAGAACTTCGGGCACACTATGCGTCTGCTTTATGACTGCATCACGCGCCCGTCGTTTCCCGAAGAAGAACTCGAGGTGTGGAAGCGCCGCATCGCCGGCAATATCAGTGTTCTGCGCCAGCGCGTTAAGTATGTGGCAAGCGTGAAGATGAAGGAACTGTACTACGGTAGTGACACCCCGCTGGGCCGCGATGTGACTCCCGAAGACATCATGGCAGTAACGCGCCAAGACCTCGTTGACTTCCATAAGAAATACTTCACTGCAGCCCGCTGCAAGGTGGTGATTGCCGGTAAAATCACCGACGAGGTGATGGCAACCCTCAACGCGACCATAGGCCAATGGAAGACTGCCGAAGCCGCCCCTGCCCAACCCGAATGGGTTATCCACCCCTCGCCCGTGATGCACTATGTCGCCGACAAACCCGGAGCCATGCAGAGCGCTGTGAGACTGCGCATTACCGCAGTAAAACGCACCCACCCCGACTATCTGCCCCTGCGTGTTCTTGTCAACGTGTTTGGAGGCTACTTCGGCAGCCGACTCATGATGAATATACGCGAAGACAAGGGCTACACCTATGGCATCCATGCGGCATTGCTGGGAATACCCAACGACGGCTGCATAGACATGCAGTGTGAATGTGCCACCGAGCACACATGGAACGTGATAAAAGAGGTCAAGAACGAGATGAAGCGCCTGCGCGAGGAACTCATTCCCGAGCAAGAGTTGGAAACCGTGAAGCAGAATATGCTGAGCGCAATGGCAAAGACCCACGACACGCCCTATAACATAGCGAGTTACGTGGCAAGTTCGATACTTTTCGGCGTGTATCCCGAGTATCACAACGACCAGTTGGCGTGCGTGAAGAGTGTCACTCCCGCACTATTGCGCGACCTCGCCGTCAAGTACCTGCAGGAAGATAAGATGCGCGTAGTGATAACCGGCGACAAGACCGAACTTGAACGCATCAGCGCCACCGAATAAGGAAATCGGGAAATACAAGCCACATAGGCCAGGTAAGCCACATAGGGTGCATTGGAGGGAAAGTGTCCCGGCATGTGGCAAAAAACAAGGTTACTACGTAAGTTTTATCAGATTAAATAGCATTAGTCATGATTTTTTGTTGTAACTTTGCAGTTTGAAAAGAAT
>DCGA01000077.1:3525-3773 GCA_002314465.1 bacterium UBA1790
AAGCGTACTTCAACAGCAACGTGCCGCTTACCAGCCCAAGTTGCCCGCAGCACTGTGGAGCAATGTTAAGGCCGTTAAGGGCGCTCCCACCCAGTCGGTGGCCGATCAAGAAGAAATCCAGAAATTGTTCCCCAACACTTACGGTCTCCCCGAGTTGACATTCGAGAAGGCTACCGAGGCTGCAGCCGAGGGCAAGGCGTTCAACGTGGGCGTTATCCTCTCGGGCGGTCAGGCTCCTGGCGGACACA
>DCGA01000146.1 GCA_002314465.1 bacterium UBA1790
AGAGCCGTCGAGCACGAGTAAAATCTCATGTGGAGCCTCGGGGATAACGCGACGCATAACATCTTTAATCTTAGTAAGTTCACGCATAAGGCCCACGTTGTTGTGGAGGCGGCCTGCTGTGTCGATAATCACCACGTCGGCATTATTAGCCTTGGCATGTGACACTGTATCATAGGCAACCGATGCGGGATCAGTTCCCATCTTGTGCTTGACAACGTTCACGCCCACGCGTTCGCCCCATATCTCAAGTTGCTCGTCGGCAGCGGCACGGTAGGTATCGGCTGCACCCAGGACGACTTTATTGCCGGCTTTCTTGAAATGATAAGCCAGTTTGCCGATTGTTGTAGTCTTACCAACACCATTAACGCCCACAACCATAATAACATAAGGCTTCTTTTCGGGCGCAACGGTAAAGTCTTCCATGCCGGCATTATTATTGTCGGCAAGCATCTGGGTGATTTCGTCACACAGCAAGTCGTTGAGCTCACTGGTGCTCACATATTTGTCCTTCTTTACTCGCTCCTGGATGCGGTCAAGAATCTTAACGGTGGTATTAACGCCCACGTCGGATGTAACGAACACCTCTTCGAGTTCGTCAAGCACATCATCATCGATAGTTGATTTACCGGCTACAACGCGAGCCAACTTAGAAAAAACACCTTCCTTGGTCTTCTCGAGTCCCTTGTCGAGCGTTTCCTTTTTCTCTTTACTGAAAAAACTAAATATACCCATTCTATATTTTTTTTGCAAATTTACGGCAAATCGGCCGCAAATACAAAAAGTTATCTTACTTTTTTCATAAAACATTGCAATTGTTGTGCCTAAAATAGTTAACTTTGTACATAATTATAATATAACGATGGGAATCAACATTTTCACTCTTACATCGCGACTTCACGATGCCGAGGCAATCACACGTTCCACAAGTGCGTTTTTGTCTTCGCTTGGGTTTGATTACAGTTTTAAGGGCGAGGACTTTGCCGACTATGGCAAAGGCGGCCTGGACCTTATTTACGTGCGTACCGGAGGTACCGAGGGTCTCTTCCTTGAAATGCTCAGCACGCTTGAGGACATGCCCCGCAAGTTCTACCTGCTCACATCGGGCGAAAGCAACTCGCTCGCGGCATCAATGGAAATTCTGTCATATCTGAACAACAATGGCATGACAGGCGAGATTATCCATGGCGATACCGCTTATATCAACCAGCGCATTAGCATCATCGAGAAAACCGTTAGTGCTCGCGCAGCACTTTCAGGCATGACTCTGGGCGTAATAGGAAAGCCTTCGGACTGGTTAATCTCGAGCGGCGTTGATTATGATATCGTAAAGAAAAGACTCGGTGTAACGCTCGTCGACATAAGCATGGAGGAGTTGCTTGAAGTATATGGCAACACCGCTACTCCCGCCGACGATATGATAAAAGAGGCGAGAAATGAAGATGAAAAATCGCGCATTTCCAATGCTGTGAAGCTCTACGAAGCACTTAAAGTAATTGTTGAGCGCTACCACCTTTCGGGCTTTACCATCAGATGCTTTGATCTGCTCACTGCCATACGCAACACCGGATGTCTAGCACTTGCGCGATTTAATGCGCAAGGCATAGTCGCCACATGCGAGGGCGATATCCCCGCAATGCTCTCAATGGCAATCACACAGGTTCTCACAGGCTACTCTGGCTTCCAGTGCAATGCGTCGACCATCAATCCCGTTACAGGAGAGATTCTGTTTGCCCACTGCACCATCCCGTTCAATATGGTTACACGCTACGAACTTGACACACACTTCGAATCGGGTCTCGGCGTGGGCATCCGTGGCTATAGCCAGCCCGGTCCTGTCACTGTTTTCAAGACCGCAGGCGACATGTCGCGGCACTTTGCCGAGGAAGGCGAACTTAAACGCTGCCAGGGCGAGCCCAACTTGTGCCGCACCCAGCAGATAATCGCCCTCGACAATGTACAGGCCACACAATACTTCCTCACTCGCCCCATTGGCAACCACCATGTAGTAATCCCGGGACGGTGCAAGGCGCTCCTTGATGAAATTCTCGATTGATACCACTACACACAATAGAAAATCTACAAATCTGAAAAAATGGGATTATTAGACGAACTGAAACAAAAAATATTAATACTGGACGGTGCCACAGGAACCTACATTCAGTCATTAAAACTTGACGAATCGGGGTTTAGGGGCACGCGTTTCTCCAGCCACGAGGTCGACCTCAAGGGCAACAATGATGTTCTCAACATCACTGCCCCCGATGTAATTCTCGGCATGCACCGCGCTTATATCGACGCCGGTGCCGACATTATCTCGACCAACACGTTTTCATCGACCACGGTATCACAAAGCGACTATCTGTTAACCGACTACATCACCGAGTTGAACGCTGCGGGCGCAAGAATTGCACGCCAAGCTGCCGACGAGTGTGACCGCAAGGTATGGGTAGCCGGAAGCATGGGCCCCACAAGCAAGTCGCTCACGATGTCGTGTGATGTAAACGACCCCACAGCACGCGCAATAGACTTCGATACACTTGCCAATGCCTACGAAGTCCAAGCGCAAGCATTGATTGACGGCGGTGTGGACTTGCTCTTGCTCGAAACCTGCTACGACACCCTCAACACCAAGGCAGTCCTTTACGCCATACAGCGCATTAATGAACGCCGTGGCGTGGTGATGCCGGTTATGGTTTCAATCACAATCAACGATCGTAACGGCCACATCCTCACCGGTCAAACAGCCGAGGCGTTCTATACAAGCATAAAGCACTACCCCATTGTTTCGTTCGGCTTCAACTGCTCGTTTGGCGTTGCCGATATGGCTGCTCCCCTTGCCGATATTGCCAAGTCGCTTCCCGTGAATATAAGCATCCATCCAAATGCAGGGCTTCCCGACGAGATGGGAAATTATTGCGACAAGCCTGCTTATATGGCCGAGAATCTCAAGAAGATGGCCCAAGATGGTCTCATCAACATAGCAGGCGGCTGTTGCGGTACAGGACCGGAACACATTAAGGCAATAGCGAATGCACTCAAAGATATCACTCCCCGCACAATACCCGAGGCTGACAATCGACTTGCTGTATCGGGACTTGAAAACATTATTATCGACAGGGAGACAAACAATTTTACCAACATAGGCGAACGCACCAACGTGGCTGGATCGCGCAAGTTTGCAAGGCTCATAGCCGAGCACAACTATGAAGAGGCCATCCAGATAGCCGCATCTCAAATCGAGAACGGCAGTTCGGTCATCGACATCAACATGGACGATGCAATGCTCGACTCGCGTGCCGAGATGCGCGCATTCGTGCGCTACATCGCCACCGAACCCTCGGTTGCACGTGCGGCAATGGTAATCGACTCTTCGTCGTGGGAGACGATTGTGGAGGCACTCAAGAACGCCCAGGGCAAGTGCATTGTTAATTCCATTAGCCTCAAGGACGGCGAGCAGGCATTCATAGAGAAGGCCAGCGAACTGCGACGACTGGGTGCTGCTGTAATCGTGATGTGCTTTGACGAGAATGGACAGGCAACATCCTACGAACGCAAAATAGAGATATGCGACCGTGCCTATAACCTGCTTGTATCCATAGGATTCCCAAGCGAAGATATAATCTTTGACCCCAATATTCTCTCCATAGGCACTGGCATTGCCGAACATGCACTATATGCCGTTGATTACATCAAGGCTGTCAAGTGGATTAAGGAAAACCTGCCCAATGCCAAGGTGAGCGGCGGATTGTCCAACCTCTCGTTTGCATTCCGCGGTAACAACCTGGTGCGCAAGGCAATGCACTCGATATTCTTGTATCACGCCATCAATGCAGGTCTTGACATGGCCATCATGAACCCCGGCATGATATTTACATATCAGGATATCGAGCCGCAGCTCCTCAATGCCGTTGAAGACCTTATATTCAACCGCAACGATGATGCAACGCAACGCCTCATCGAAGTGGCAGCTGGCATGGATGCATCGGCAGTATCACCAACGGAGGTGGCAAATGCCGAAGCGGCTTCACTCACAGTCGACGAAAAGATATGCAAGGCACTGGTGAGCGGCCGAAGCGATAACCTTGACGAACTGCTCAAGCAATCGCTCGAGCAACTAAACGGAAACCCTGTGGCGGTAATCGAAGGCCCGCTCATGCAAGGCATGGAACAAGTGGGAAATCTATTTGCCGAGGGCAAACTCTTCTTGCCGCAAGTAGTTAAATCGGCACGTGTGATGCGCGAAGCCGTGGATATACTCCAACCAGTGCTTGAGTCACACAACCGCGAGGCGGCTTCGGCCTACAGGCACACGGTGGTACTTGCTACAGTCAAGGGCGATGTTCACGATATAGGTAAAAATATCGTATCTATAATACTGTCTTGCAACAACTTTGATGTTATTGACCTCGGCGTAATGGCCGACAACCGTCTGATTCTTGACACTGCGAAACGTGTCAAACCCGTCATGGTGGCTGTGAGCGGTCTTATAACCCCATCGCTTACCGAAATGGAAAACCTGTGTCGACTGTTTGAACAAGAAGGCATGCGCGTTCCCATTCAAGTGGGCGGTGCTACGACATCGGCAGTTCACACAGCAGTAAAACTTGCGCCACTGTATAGCGGCGGCGTATTCTATAGCCGAGACGCATCGCATAGCGCACTTATAGTCAAACATATAGCAACTGATATCGATGCAGCTCTTGAACGTAACCGCGAGAATCAAGCAAAGATTGTCGACGCTTACAATAATCACACCGAGGCTACAGCAACCTATACCGAAGCAAATGAACAAGCTCCGACGGTGGACAAGGGTTATTCGCTGTCATGCGAAGAACTGAACGCAAAGGTTATCACGCCTACCATTGAACAGGTAGAAGGCTTGATTGACTGGCGCATGTTGCTTGCGTTCTGGAACTTCAAGGGAAACAGCCTTGTAGAGATAATCGCCGGTAACGCCGAGGCGGCAAAGACTCTTACCGAGGCCAAGGCGATGTTTGCCACTGCCAAGGAGCAAGGGCTGATAGAACTTGTATCTGCCGCCCGCTTCTACCCCGCCGTTAGCCGTGGCAATGACATCGTGGCGGGCGACATTGTGCTGCCCATGTACCGCAGCCAATGTGAGCCATACAATTCGCTTGCCGACTATTATGGCACCGAAGCACCGCTGGGAATGTTTGTAGTAAGCGCCAAACTGCACGACAACTACGACGAGAAGAGCTACGAGCACCTCATGCTTCATGCACTTGCCGCCCGTATTGCCGAAGCCGCCACACAATGGATACACCACAAGGCATTCGGCGGGTACACATCTATCCGCCCGGCATTCGGCTATACCGTGTGTCCCGACCATCGCCTCAAGAAGGTAGTCATTGATGCACTTGACGCCGAAAGCCGACTGGGTATAACACTCACCGAGGGCTTTTCTATCAACCCATCGACAAGCGTTTGCGGCCTGCTCATTGCACACCCCGATGCCCATTACTTTGCCATCCAGGGCATTGACGAGGCACAAAGACAAGATTATGAATCAAGAATCAACTCAGTACTATCATGAATAAGGTAATTGACAAAATCAACAACGCATCATCGCCATTTGCAAGTTTCGAACTCGTTCCTCCCCTCAAGGGAAGCGACGTGAACGTGCTCTACAAGTCCATTGAGCCTCTCATAGAACTCAACCCGGCTTACATCAACGTTACATGCCACCGCGACGAGGTGCAATACATACCCAATGACAACGGCACTTACAGCAAACTCACATTGTCTAAGCGCCCCAGCATGCTTGCCATTGTTGCAGCCATCATGCAGCGCTTTGACGTCGACATTGTGCCACACGTGATTTGCGGCGGTGCGTCTATGGGAAAGATTGAGAGCGAGTTGCTCGACCTTCACTTCATGGGTGTTAACAACGTGGTAGCACTGCGTGGTGATGCCGAACCCGGGCAAAAGCGATTTATTCCCGACCCCGAGGGATTCACACACAGCGACCAACTCGTGGAGATGATTGCACGACTAAATCGCGGCCAGTATCTCGATCCTCGCATCATGAATGGAGTGAGCACCGACTTTTGTGTGGGAGTTGCAGGCTACCCCGAGAAGCACTACGAAGCCCCCAACATGTGTACCGACATAGAACATCTCAAGCGTAAGGTTGAAGCCGGCGCCGACTATATCGTGACACAGATGTTCTTTGACAATGCCAAGTTCTACGAGTTCAGGGATAAATGTCGCGAGGCAGGAATCAACGTGCCCATTATCCCGGGTCTTAAGCCTCTGTCGACTGCAAAGCAGATTCAAACAATTCCCCAGGCATTCCACCTCGATATACCCAACGAACTGGTATCGGAACTCCAGCAACACGACAACAAGGCAGAACAGTACGAGATAGGCATTGAGTGGTGTATAGCACAATGCCGCGACCTGCTTGCACACGATGTGCCCGCGCTGCACTTCTACACAATGGGACGCGCCGACAATGTGCGCCGCATTGTCAAAGCGGTTATATAATAACCGATTTTGGGCGTGGCGCTTGCATAAGCCAAAGTTTTCAACTAACTTTGCATGTTTTAATGCGACAAAACATAATACATTATATACAATGACTGCTAAAGAAATACGCGAATCATTCAAAAAATTCTTTGAGGAGAAAGGCCACCACATCGTGCCCTCGGCTCCTATGGTTATTAAAGATGACCCCACCCTCATGTTCACCAACG
>DCGA01000143.1:0-5927 GCA_002314465.1 bacterium UBA1790
GCTACTCTACCTACTTCATGAAGATAGACAACGTGAAGTTCCGCCAGAAAGTCGTACCCGGCGATACACTCATCTTCCACCTGTCGTTCATGGCACCCTTGCGCCGCGGCTGCGCCGTGATGAAGGGCTACGCATTTGTAGGCGAGAAGATTGTAAGCGAGGCTGAATTCATGGCACAAATCGTAAAGAATAAATAAGTTATACAGACGCACACTATGGATTACAAAGAATTGCAACCCCTTGCGTGCATCCATCCCGATGCAAAGATAGGCAAGGACGTTAAGATAGGTCCTTTCGTGACCATTGACGCCAATGTGGAGATAGGCGACGGCACTATCATTGACAGTAATGCGACCATCCACTCGGGAGCCCGCATCGGCAAGAACTGCCACATCCACTCTGGAGCTGTGGTGAGCGACATTCCACAGGACCTCAAGTTCAAGGGCGAGGAAACGCTTGCCATCATAGGCGACAATACCCACATACGCGAGTTCGTGACCATTCACCGCGGCACAGCCTCAAAGGGCAAGACCGTGATAGGCAACAACTGCCTCATCATGGCTTACTGCCACGTGGCTCACGACTGCTGTCTGAAGAACAACATCATCATGTCAAATGCCGTACAGCTTGCCGGTGAGGTTGAAGTTGACGACTTTGCAGTGATAGGCGGCGGTACGCTTGTTCACCAGTTCTCTCATCTGGGCAAGCACATCATGATTCAGGGTGGTACTGCGGTAAACAAGGATATTCCTCCTTATGCAATGGCAGGCCGCACACCCGTTTCTTTTGAGGGTGTAAACTCGGTAGGTCTCAACCGTCGCGGTTTCACCAAGGAGCAGATTTATGCCATCCAGGACATCTACCGCATGCTCTACAACTCGGGGCTCAACGTCAGCGCTGCCCTCGAAAAGATCGAGGCCGAACTTCCCGCATCGCCCGAGCGCGATGAAATCGTGAACTTCATTCGCAGCAGCCAGCGTGGTGTAGTGCGCGCAGTATTCTAATAGTGTAACAAAACAATGGCACCTCTAATTTAGCGGTGCCATTTTTATACCTATGGACAAAGAAAAACAATACGACATATTTATCAGCTATTCAAGCAAGGACAAAGACACTGTGCAAAGATATGTCAGTGCCCTTGAAAGTGAAGGCTATAAGATCTGGTGGGATGAAAAAGGAATCACCAGTGGCGAGTTTTCGACCATTATAGTCAATGCCATTAAGAATTCAAAGCTGTTGTTGTTTTTCTCGTCTGAGCACTCAAACAAGTCGCAATGGACTAAAGGCGAAATACTTGTAGCTAACAATAATAACATACCCATTATCCCTGTTAAGCTTGACGACGCCGACTATGACGACTCTATAGTATTGCTTCTCCTTCCATTGCAATATGCTGATCTGCGTCACTGCAATTTCACTGAAGGAAAAGAAAAGATTAAAAAAGCTGTAGACCAAGAATTAGGAGAGAAAATTACCGATCCCCTGCCCCCTAAAGAAAGGAAACACACGACTGCCAATATGGTAATATCCACTATATTCTCGATAGTGGCATCTTGCGCATGGTTATGGGTAAGCGGTGAAGTGAGTATTAACAAGTCGCTCGCATTGTTTGCAACATTCATGGGTGCATTGATGTGCATTATATCTTCGGGGTATATTACCTACTTTAGCAAGGAATGGGTAAACCGCAAGTTTATGGTTAACACATTGCTCACACAGGGTACCAATGTGTTTTTGTCATTCATTACCATTGCAATAGGCCTAAGTTTTGTAGATGTAAAAATCATAAAACTGCACTTTCCGAGCGTTATTGTTGCGACAGTTGCCTTGTGTGCGATGTACCGCGTTATCAACAAGCAGAAGTATGGAATAAAAATGCTTTGGGCTTGTGTCGTGGCATTCTCTATAGGTAGTTTATGGTGGGTTGAAGCCAGTCTTAAATTCCCGGTTATCATAGCAGTTGCAGGCATCGCAGCAATGGCAACACTGATGTATATACTGAGAAACGACTAACTATTTCCCGGCGAAAAATCGCCGGACACACGAGATAAAAAAGCAGCACCGGTGACACGAGGGTCATCGGTGCTGTATTTCTTTTAAACCGCGATATATGGCGGTTACTGTTTTTCGATTTGCTGGAGTTTCTTGGCTTTACCCAGTTTGTAATAGATGTTGCGGAGGGCATTCTTTGCCTCCTCGTTGGTAGGGTCAAGTTTGTAGGCCTTCTCCAGGTAAGGAAGCGCCTCGTTGTAGAGAGGGTTGAGTTTCTCGGCGAGTTTGCGGCCTGATAGACGCGGATATTTCTCGGGGATAGTGGTTGCCTCGTTGTAGTAGTAACGGCCCACATTGAAGAGTCCCTGTGCGTTCTCGGGATTGATTTCCACACATTTCTTGTAATAAGGCAATGCCTCGGCCATACCCTTCTGTTGCTCGATAACGAGGCCCTTGAGGTTATAAATCTCGGCATCACTGTCGCACACCGCTATTACCTCGTCGAGCATGACATTGGCCTTGTCAAAGCGTTTGTTGTTGATGTGGTCGTTGATGAGTATGCGCACATACTGAGGGTCGCTCACACCGAAACGGCTGTAGGCGTCGCGAGCAAGCGAAATGATTGAGGCGTCGTCGTCGAGAGAAGAGAGGCACACGAGAGCATAGTCGTAGGCCTCTTTCTTGTTGTATCCAAGGCTACGAGCCATGGCAAAGTATTTCACAGCCTTACGGTTATCGCCCTTCTGCCACAGGGCAAGTGCCTGATAATAGCGAGTCTGTCCCTTGATACTGTCGGCAAGAGGTTTGCCGCAATCCAGTTTGCAATAGATGTCCCATGCCTTAAAAGCTCCATCCCATTCCTTGATGTTGTAGAACTCGCCGCCCGCCAGGTTGTAATCGTCGCGATGAGAAGCGATGCGGCTGAGGATTTCGCTTGAGAACTTAGCTTTGAACTTAGGTTGTCCGGTCTTTTTGTCAATCTTAGGAGTACCCTTCTTGTCGGTCTCGTAAACGGTGTCGAGAGGCAGAGCCTTCATGAAAGCGTTGTAGCCCTCGATAAGGGCATTTCCCATTAACTTCGCGTCAACTTTCTTGCCTACGCTCTTGGTATCCATCATCTTATCATAGTAGCCGTATTGCAGTTTGCCCTGCAAGTACCAGGTCTCGGCCACTTCCTTGGTCTCGTCGTTGGTAAGAGCAGGTTTAAGTGTAGTGATAGCGGTCTTGTACACGTCGGCAGTGAGTGTGAGCGAACTGATTTTCTTCTTCACTTCACCCAAAACGCGATGCTGCGCGCTTGCCGCAAATGCAAGGCACAAGATAAAAGCGAAAGATGTGATGATGATGCGTTTCACAAGAAAGGGTTAAAAAGACTGTCGAATAAAAAATGGGAAAAACGCTGCACACGCGTGTAAGGCATGTGCAGCGTCAGTATCATAAATATAGTCGATTACTTAGCACCGAGCTGCTCGAGCTGGTAGTCGATAGCGTCGATGAGACGACCGGCCTGAGTGTCGGGAGCCAGTTCCTTAGCCTTGCCAAGAACCTCGAGAGCCTGCTTGTAGATGGGAGTCAGCTTGGGAGCGAGTTCCTTGTTGGTTGCTGAGGGGTTTGCATCGATAATCTTCTGAGCCTGGTCAACGAGGCAACGACCGTAGTCGAAGTAAGAGTTACCAAACTTGGGGTCGAGCTCGATAGCCTTCTTGTAGTACTGCTCGGCAGCTGCGAGGCCGTTTTCCTGTTCTACAACGAAGCCCTTGATGTCCTGCAGGAAGCCGCTGTTGTCGGTAGCTGCAACGCCATCAACATAAGCATTAGCCTCGGCATACTTCTTGTCGTTGATGAAGTTTTGAACGATGTTGGCAACACATGAGTTCTTAACATCACCTACACCAAACTTGTTGAAACCGAGAGCCATAGCCTTCTTAGACAGATCATAGCCACTCTGGAAGTCCTTGATCTGGTAAGCAGAATAAGCCTGCATGAAGAGAATCTGGCCGAAGATAGAGTCAGCAAGAACGAAGTTGCGCTCCTTAGCGAGAGGGCTGTTGAGAGCGTCGGCATAAGCGCCATAAGCTACATATGCGTTAGCAAAGTCGTTGGTCTGGAAGAAGTTGTCACCCACGTTACCCAGGTCGTTGATGTGGTTAACGAGAAGGTCCTGGATCTGCTGAGAATATTTTACCTTAAACTTGGGTGCACCTGTCTTCTTGTCAATCTTGGGCTCACCGGTCTTCTTGTCGACCTCAATTACAGTGTCGAGGGGAAGAGCCTGCTTGAGGAGCTTGATACCATCCATGAGATAGCCTGCACGCTCGGCAGCATTGGGGTCGGCAGCGTTGGGGTCTTTGGCCTTTGCCAGCATAACCTCACTCTGGAGCTTGTCATACTTGTCAATAGCGTCTTTACCCTGAGTGAACAGAGTAGCGGCGTCTTGAGCAACTGCGCTGCCAGCGAGCAGCGAAGCGCATGCTAAGAAAAGAATAGATTTTTTCATTGTTTATAAGTTAAAAAAGTTATTATTCATTATTATCTTGAGATTCGTTCTCTTGAGTTTCGTTCTGAACTTCCTGAACGTCGGTTACCTCAACCTCGGGCTGCTCGGCGAAAGCGAATTCTACGCCCTGCTCGTCGGTAGCCTCGGGCTCGGTGTCGACCTTGCATACAGAAGCGATCTCGTCGTTCTTGCGCTCAAGGTTGATGAGGCGAACGCCCTGTGTAGCACGGCCCATGACGCGGAGATCCTTAACGCGGAGGCGGATGATGATGCCGCTCTTGTTGATGATAACGAGGTCGTTGCCATCGTTGACGTTGCGGATAGAAATGAGCTTACCGGTCTTCTCGGTGATGTTCATTGTCTTAACACCCTTAGCGCCGCGGTTGGTCACGCGATAGTCTTCGAGAGCGCTACGCTTACCCATACCCTGCTCAGAAACCACGAGTACGTCGTCCTGAGTGTTGGCACGCATGCAAATCATACCTACCACAGAGTCTTCGGGACCGTCGAGAGTCATACCACGAACACCGGTTGCGGTGCGTCCCATAACGCGAACCTTAGACTCGTTGAAGCGGATAGCGCGTCCGTTGCGGTCGGCGAGGATGATTTCGCTGTCGCCTTCGGTCATTACTGCGCCCACGAGCTGGTCGTCGTCGAGGATATTGATTGCTCTCACGCCGTTAGTGCGAGGACGAGAGAAGTCCTTGAGGCTTGTGCGCTTAACCACACCGTTCTTAGTAGCGAACATGATATAATGCGACTCGTTGTACTCGGGATCGAGCAACTTGGTTGCACGCACGAATGCCAGGATGCGGTTCTCGGGACCCAGGTTGAGCAGGTTCTGGATTGCCCTACCCTTGCTGTTCTTAGAGCCCTCGGGGATCTCGAATACGCGGAGCCAGTAGCAACGTCCAAGCTCGGTGAAGAAGAGCATGTAGTTGTGGTTGGTTGCCTCGTAAACGAATTCGATGAAGTCCTCGTCGCGTGTTTCGCTACCCTTGGCACCTACTCCACCACGGTGCTGTGCGCGGTACTCGCTGAGCGGAGTGCGCTTGATGTAACCGAAGTGAGAGATGGTGATAATCATGGGATCGTCGCTGTAGAAGTCCTCAGCGTTCATTTCCTCGGCCGAGTACTCGATAACGGTCTTGCGCTCGTCGCCGAACTTTTCTTTAACTTCAAGGAGCTCGTCTTCAATAACCTTGCGGCAAACCGCGGGGTCGTTGAGAATTGACTCGAGGAATGCGATGGTCTTCATGAGCTCATCCAACTCGTCGCGGAGCTTGTTCTGCTCCAGATTAGTGAGCTGACGCAGGCGCATTTCCACGATAGCACGAGTCTGAGGCTCGTCGAGACCGAAGCGCTCGCCCAGGCGATTCATTGCTTCGTCGGTGGTCTTGCTGCTCTTGATGATAGCGATTACCTCGTCGATGTTGTC
>DCGA01000143.1:5979-6407 GCA_002314465.1 bacterium UBA1790
TGCGCACGGTCCTGAGCCTTCTTGAGCTGGAACTTGGTGCGGCGAATCACCACGTCGTGGCGATGGTCGAGGAAGTACTGCAGCAGTTGCTTCAGGTTAACAGTCTGCGGGCGTCCGTTAACGAGACACACGTTGTTAACGCTGAATGATGACTGCAGTTCGGTCATCTTGAACAGTTTGTTTATAATAACGTTGGCATTCTGGTCTTTCTTCACGTCGACCACGATGCGCATACCGTGACGGTCGCTCTCGTCGTTAACGTCGGAGATGCCTTCGATTTTCTTTTCTTCTACCAGTCGGGCAATCGACATGATGAGTTCACGGCGATTCACATTGTAAGGAATCTCGGTGATGACAATCTTGTCGTGTGTATCATCACTTTCAATCTCGGCCTTAGCACGCATGATTATACGGCCACGACCTGTCTC
>DCGA01000068.1 GCA_002314465.1 bacterium UBA1790
TCCACTGAACAGATAGCCCACGTTCACGCCGTACACGTCGGTCGTCGCCACGGCATTACCCACGAGCAGGTTGGTGCTGCTTGCGGGGGTTGTAGCGGGTCGTTTTAACTTATAGATAGTGCCGTTCTCGTAGCCTGTGAGGATGAGACCGGTGTTGGCAGGAGTGTAGTTCTGCTGCGCGGTCTTTGCCAACTTGGCACTGGCATCATAACTTGTGACAGCGTAGGCCTTTATATTCATATTTCTCCAGTCGACGGGGTGGTTAATCGAGAAACTTGTGCAACCATTGTCATTGTACAACTGGAAATAGCCGTTAAAGCAGTCCTTCATCTCACGGGTATCGCTGGAGAGTTTGGTCCAATTGGCAGCGCTCTTGGTGTAGTCGCAGAAAGTTCTCCAGTCTACATAGCACACGAAGTCTGCTGCATTGCCCCCGAAGAACTGTTCTCCCCATGAGCGAGTGTCGTCTTGACTCAAGAGGGTGAGGTCCTTGAGCTTAGAGCAGTTTACCCATGCCATCTTGCCGAGGTAGGAACAAGTGCTGGGAATGGTCATCTCGGTGATAGAAGTGCCGTAGAAAGCATAGCTACCCACGCGTTCAAGTTTGTCGGGCAGAGTTACAGATGTGCATGCAGTAATCCCGTAGAGCAAGCTGTCGCCCATTGCGGTCATCAGGTATTTCCTGTTGGCGTTATTTGCTATGTCTGTTTCATAAAGATCTCCTTGATATTTTGAAGAGGTTGCGCCAGTCATTACCGTTGCAATCTTGGGGTTGTATACATACTTCGCCTTGCCAGCGTAGGTTACGCCATCAACAGTAACCGGAGTGTTGCTTGTCACGGTCATGAAATAGCGTTGGTTATCGTGGCTGTTATTGAGGCAGAAGTCGTAGGCACCGGCGCAAACGTCGAGTTTACCCCATTGCTCGTGCTGCTTGTACTGCAGCACGACACCAGTAGGCACATATAATTTGCATGATGCTGGTATGTCTGTGAGTACCCAGTTAGTAAATTCGTAAAACTTCTGCCTGTTAAGAATCAACTCTTCGAGCTGTGAAAGACCTGCAAAAGCATAGCGGTTAAGTGACTTAGTTGTTGACGGGACAAGAAGTCGCTTGAAAGTGTTATTGTAGAATGCTTTGTATCCCAGAAAATAAAAGCCATAGGGCAGAATGATGTCGTGACTTATGGGGCAATCTTGAAAAGCTTGAGCCTCGATAGCCTTGAGGTTGGGATTAAGTAATAACTTGGTGAGATTGCTTTGCTTGTAGAATTCATATTCCCCCACAGTGTCGACATTGGCGCCCAAAGAGAGGTGATAGTTGTGTGTAGCCGAGTTGACAATGAGCGCGCCAACCTTGGTGACAGCCAATTTCCTGCCAGAGCAGTTTTCGGTAACGTAGTCGGGAACATAGATGGTTCCGGTTTTGGTAATGTCTTCGCAATGGGTCATCATAGCACGGCCGTCGTAGTCAACGCCGTTGATGGTCTCGGGCTTAGTGCTGGTGACAGTGAACTGTCCGGGAAGTCCCATGGTACCGTCATTCGGGCCGAAAGAAGTTGCGTTAATGTCTCCACTGCCCGCGAGAATTGTCCCCCATTCTTGCCATTGATTGTGTTTTTTATAGTCGCTGAGGAGTTCATAAGGAACGTAAAGAGTGGTCTTCTTACAGTCCTTGAAATATTCCTGGTTGGAACTGATGTCGGGGACAGTCTTTGTGTTGCAAGAAAGAAAGTTGAGCGAGGTGCATCCGCGGAACGTATAGAAATAATTGGCAAATGATGTTACCGAACTCGGGATATATACGGATCTTAAGGCGGTGCTGTTTTCAAAGGCACTGCCCTCAATTGTCGTAACACCGTAAGGAATGCGTATTAACGTCAGTTTGTTACATTCGGAGAAGGCACCCTGCCCGATAGTCTTGATTGTGGGAGGGAAATCGAGTCCGATAAGATTTGTTGCGTAATTACCTTTGGGGAAAGCTATGAGCTTGGTTTGCTCCTTGTCGAAAAGCATATCTTTGTATGCCGAGAACTGGGTGTTGTTGTCATTAACGCTGAAAGCGGTTATCGAGGTACAACCGTTGAATGCGGTCGCGGCTATCGTTGTAACCGAAGCGGGAATTTCAACTTTTGGCAGTTTGGTGCAATTCTCGAATGCTTTCATGGCGATTGAGTTGACACCCTCCTGCAGAATCAATGAGGTGATGCCCGAGCATCCGCTAAAAGCACTGTTCTTGATGGCCGCGGCAGGAATGCTTACTGTGCCAGTGAGGGATGTGCAATTTTAGAAAGCGTATTGGCCTATAGACTTGAGGTTGGTGTTTGACGCAATATTCAGTCCGGTGATTTTGCTGTTGGAATCAAAAGCATCGTCGGCGATTGAGACAACGTCGTAGGTTTTTCCT
Source organism: bacterium UBA1790 (assembly GCA_002314465.1). Classification (GTDB taxonomy): domain Bacteria; phylum Bacteroidota; class Bacteroidia; order Bacteroidales; family Muribaculaceae; genus Sodaliphilus. Next base: position 2,408 of record DCGA01000068.1, read on the forward strand.
GCGCGAGTAAGAATGTTGGGAAACTGGACAACGATACTGGTCTTTGAGTTGCCTGTTGTGCTCAATCCTTTAACAGCGAGTTTGCCGTTGCCGTCAGACGATGCCTCTTGTGTTATCTCATATTTGAAATTCAAATAATCATATGTGTCGCCCACAGCCGCCGAAGCAATGATGGACGTCATTAACAACAAAGATAGTAATAAGTTCTTTTTCATATTTGTATTGTTTTTATTGTTTTCGTTAGGTTGGGGCTACAACCACAGCACGAAGTCCTCGCGCTGGAGTTTGGGAGTTGCAATGAGAATAGCCGTCTTCTCGTTGGTGTAGGTCTGTCCCATGGACATCGCTTGTTTGCAGTCGAGCCACAAGCGCTTCGTGCCGTTGTTGCCGTCGATGCCTCGCATAATCACCACTGCACGGGTGGCAAGGATGCGCTGCAGGTAGGCTGTGAGGGCTTTATAGTCGTCGCCGGGAGTCGTGCCGTCGATATAGACGAACGGCATTCCGCCAGGGGTCAGTGCTGCCTCATAGGCGCTGATGGCGTTGTCGATGGAGTTGCACACGGTTACACGTTCTCCCATGGGAGCAATGACTCGTGCGGCAACGCTATCGGGGTCGAGTATCGGTTGGTACAGCCACAGGCGGCTTGTCGACGACACGGCAAGCATGCTCGCTGTGGTCAGTGCGTGTCCGGCTCCCACCTGCAGGATGTGGTCGGGGTTGAACTCATTGGTGATGCGGAACAACTGCTTGGCGTCCTTGTTTGCAATGACCTTGGGGCTGTTGCGCTGTTCATCGTTTAACCTGACAACGGTGGCGTGCAGCGTGTCGAGTTGCTCATAGCAATAGTAGGGCAAGCTCTGTCCCAGCACCTCGCGTACAAACCTGTAGGCAAACGGCGAGTGGATGCCAAAACCGCGGCTGCGGCGCTGGCGCCTCCATGCTGTGCAATATCGCTTGATAAGACCCATCTATTGCTGTGTTATTGTTAAGCCTTGGTCTCTTCCTTAGCTTCGTTTTCTTCCTTCTTGCGTCCCATGAACACTGCCACGTTGATTGCCGCCAGCAATGCGATGTAGATTGCGATGATTGCCACGGTAGCGATGCCCTCGGTGCTGTGTACCTCCTGGGGGTCGAAGTGGAATACAATCTCATGGTCGCCGGCGGGAACCTGCAGCGCACGCAGCACGTAGTTCACACGGCCCATCTGGGCAGGCTTGCCGTCGATAGTGACGTTCCAGCCCCAGGGGAAGTAAATCTCGCTGAACACAGCCAGACCGTCCTTAGCGCTGTGGCTCTTGTAGGTGAGTTTGTTGGGCGCGTAGGTTGTTTCGTAGATAGTGTCGCCGGGTGTTGAGGGAACGGGCTGCTTGAGCACGTCCTTGAACTTAGCGTCGGCAACTGCCGACGTGGCGGGGTTGAACTTGTCGAGGAACGCCATTTCCTTGTCGGCATTGTCGACATAGGTGAGCGAGTCGACAAACCATGCGTTGCCCAGAGCCTCGGGATTGAGTTGGGCATTATTGTCGTCGACGATAAAGTACTTGGTGTTGAGCATGTTGAACACGCTCATGTTATTCTTGGTGATCTGACGGTTAATCAGGTCGTTGTAGCGTGTGAGCTTTGCAGCGTGGTAACCGCCCACGGTCTTGTGGAAATAGGACGGCATAGCCTCGCCGAAGTGCTGCACATCGAGCACGCGGTAGTTGATGTCCTTGTCGGCCAGAATTTTCTCGTCGACAGGACGCTTGCTGATGGCTGCGGTGTTGCTCTCGGCGGGAACGAATGTGTCCTCGTTGATGTAGCGCTTGTTAACTGCGAAGAGGTCGACGAGCACGATGACAGTGACGAGTGCTGCGGCAACCTTGTCGTTGAGTTTGCCCTTGACAAAGAGCAGAAGCACGCCGCCGCCCAACACGAGGATGAAGAGGCTGCGCAGAGCATCGCTGCTAACCATGCCGCCGCGAACTGCCTGGATGGCCTCGTCGAGGGTGGGGAACTGCTGCAATTGTCCTGTGTTGATGAGCGACTCGGTCTCTTGTGCCGAGTAGAGGCTGCCGAAGATGCCGGGCACCATTGTGGCAAGCAGGCACACGAGTATGCAGAAGCCGAATGTGCCGAAGAAAGCACCCTTATGTTTCTTGAAGAAGTCTTCCTCGGTGAGCATCTGCTGCAATGCGAGCACCGCCAGCAACGGCATGGTGAACTCGGCAATGACGAGGATGCTCGACACGGTGCGGAACTTGTTGTACATGGGGAAGTAGTCGATGAACAGGTCGCTGAACCACATCATGTTGTGTCCCCACGACAGGAATATAGACAGGATGGTAACGACCACGAGACCCCACTTAACGGGACCCTTGACAACCACGCAGCCAAGCAGGAAGAGTGCAAAGATGAGCGCTCCCACGTAGACGGGGCCGTTGGTCATGGGTTGGTCGCCGAAGTACTGCGGGAACTGGCCCAGGTACTGGTATTCCTGTGCGCCCATTTCGCCGGCGTCGTACATCTTCTCGGCCTTGCTCACGTCGCTCAGCGCCATCATCTTGTTGTCGCCGTGCTCGGGCTTGATGGTAGCGCCGCCTTTCACGTTGGGGATGAGCAGGGTGAAAGTCTCGCTCTTGCCATAACTCCACTGGGTGATGTATTCCTTGTCGAGGCCACCCTCGCTTGCGGTAGAGGACTGCTCGCCCTCAAGGGGTGAGAGTTCGCTGTGACCGCTACGCATGGTCTCTTTAGAGTATTTGTAGGTGAGGTAGAGGTTGGGGGCATTGGCAGCCAGAGCCGCACCGCCCGCCAACGCGAGTGCACTGGTGGCGATAATCCATTGCTTCACTTCCTTTTCCTTGATAGCCTTCACGAGGTAAGCGATGGCGATGGCAGCGATGACAAAGCCGAAGTAGTAGGTCATCTGCACATGGTTGCTCATGAGCTGCAGCGCTGCAAAGATGGCTGCAAGGGCTGCACCGCCCAGATACTTGCCGCGATAGCACCACACGATGCCCGCGATAGTGGGAGGCACATAGGCCAGCGTGAGCAGTTTCCAGATGTGGCCTGCGCCTATGAGAATGAGGAAGTAACTTGAGAAACCATAGGCTATGGCGCCCATGATTGCGAGATACCATCTCACCTTGAATGCAAGTAGCAGGATGAAGAAGCCCAGCATCATGATGAATATCCAACTCACGGGAGAGGGGAAGCCCAGGGTGTAGACCTTGTCGAACCATGCCAGATAGGGCGAACTTGAATAGGTGGGACGAATCTGGAAGGTGGGCATACCGCCAAAGAGTGCGTCGGTCCAGCGTGAGATCTCGCCGGTGTTAGAAGCATGCACAAGGATTTCCTGGCCGTTGGCCATACCTTGTATCACGTCGCTCTGGTGCAGGGCGTCGCCGTTGACATCGTTGGGGTAAAAGAAAATCCATGAAATTGCGGCAAAGGTTGCCACGGCGATGACGAAGTTAAGAATCGAGCGCAGTGTGACCGAGCCAAAGAGTTTTTTGTCCATTTTGTTCTCCATATATCTGTTTTGTTTTTTTTGTCTTTACATGTACGCGCGCATATGCGCACGTGTCCAATTTGCAAAGATAGTGATTTTTTTTGACTAAACGGGTGTGAGAGGTGATTTTTAGACTAAAAGAACAAAAAGACTATATGGCTTCGCGTGGGTGTGTTATTGCAGGGCGGGGATTTTTAGACAGACCCGAGCGAACGAGCTGGATGGAGCGAGTAGCGGAGAGTGGGCGTAGCCCGTGCCGCGAATGCCGAGCCTCCATCAACAACAAAAGGGTCTTTGAGGGTGATTTAAGGACAAAAGGGATTTTTAACTGAAAGAAATTACGATAAATTACAAGAAATTAAGCTTCGCGATGGGGGATTTTTAACTGAAAGAAATTATCCAAAATTAGGATAAATTGGGCTTCGCGTGGGGGATTGGCCTCACATAGATCTTGGTGACCTCGCGGATTTAGCAGATTTAATAGATTATTTGTTTTTATGTGCTTTTAGTCAAGGAACAGGGGTATATATAAAAAAATAATCCTCGACATCAACGTCGGGGATTGCTTAACTAATTAACCTTCTAATACCATTAACATAAACCTTAAACA
>DCGA01000148.1:0-2992 GCA_002314465.1 bacterium UBA1790
TGGCGCTGCGGATGGTGCCCTGTGTATGGGCGGACGGCGCGGGGGCGTCGTCCCTACAGGTTGGGTGGGGGCACGGCGGGGATGACACAGATATCTATTAGGGTCGATAATGAGGGGGGGTAAAAGTTTTTTGGGTGGAAATTTCTTGTTATGGGAGTTTTTTAGTAAATTTGCACCACATATATATAATAGGCGCGTGCGCTCGCACAAACCTGTATATATGGGAATAATTATTAACGAAGGCTTATGAAGAAGAAAATATATGTGGCACTGTTGATGCTGGCATCGTCGCTCGTGGCGGCTGCTCAGTACTTCACGCTGTATGAGGTGCCAAACACCATATACTATATGCCCGCACATCCTGCTTACCAAGACACAAGATTCTCGGTAGACATCAAGCAGTATTTCTACGGCAAGACAGTGCAAACGGGCAATCCCACGCGAGCAGCACAGATAAAGAGCGATGCCACCTATGGCACAGTTGCCCTTGCCACCATATTCGGTCCAATTGTAGGTACGGAGATATCTGTTGCCGAAACTCCCCGCCTGTACACATTGCTGAACCACGGCGTGACCTGTTCGGCATACGGCTCAACAAAGGCCAAGAGTTACTACCTGCGCCCGCGTCCCTGCGTTAAATACAACGAAGCGCCCTACTCTACCGAGACACTCGCCGAGATGAAGCGCTCTTACTCATACCCCTCGTCACACTCGATGACCGGTTGGGCTGCCGGCATACTGACAGCCGCAGTGACACCACGCGTGCAGGACACGCTATTGTTCCGCGCCATTGACTACGGCCAGAGCCGTGTGCTGGGCGGAATGCACTGGCAGAGCGACGTGACCGATGCCCGCATAATAGCAAGCGCCTGCGTGGCGCGCATGATGTGCACCGACATGTTCAAGTCGCACCTTATCTCGGCGCGCAACGAGATGAACCAGTTCGCCCTTGACTCGCTGGGCATTGAGGCGCCCGACTATGACGCTGAAAACTATTTTGACGCAAACCATATCGCCAACCCCGTGGCCTACCTGCCCGCTCCCCCGTCGATGGACAGCAACGGCCCCGAGCAGGCCTATGACATGGACCAATATGCATGGGGTAAGCATCAACGCGAAACCGAACGCGGCCTGAAGGCAAGATTTGACGTAAACACCGACTTTGATGTTCTCATGGGAGAATTTGCGCGCGCAATAGACCAACCCATAACCGAAGAATACACGCCTGCGCTGTACTCACTGCTCCAAAAGGCAGTCGTGATAAGCGACAACGCTTGCAAGAAGGCTCAAGACCACTATGCACGCGTGCGTCCCTTCGAGTACTTCAACGACAAGGCTTTCACTTTTGAGAACCAGGACGAGTTGCTCAAGAGCGGTTCATACCCCTCGACACATGCTGCGCGTACATGGACAACAGCGATGCTGCTTGTGGCAATGAACCCCGAGAAGCAGGACACAATACTCAAAGTGGGATATGACCTTGGCCAGAGCGCTGTGATTACCGGCATCAACTGGCAGAGCGATGTGGATGCAGGTCGCCTCGCTGCAGGCGCAGCCCTGAGCCGCATGCTGTCGAACCCCAATTTCATGGCACTGGTGCAGCAGGCGCAGACAGAGTTTGCAGCTAAGACAAATATGATTGTAACAGACCAAACAGACATAGGCATCGACACTGACGACGACGAAAGCAAAAACCCCATGTACACCATTGACGGCCGTGTAGCGACGCAAGAAAGCCGGGGCATACTTGTGGGGCGAAACCAAAAGATATTGAGATAGCTTTATACCTAATATATAATAAAACTGCACTTCATCGCTATGATTGAAGTGCAGTTTTGTTTTATAACGGTGGCTGCAATGCTACTTGGCCATGGTTATCTTCATTTCGCATCGCGCACAATCGCAATGGACCTCAAGGAGAGTGTTTCCCGAACGCAGGAACAGCGTGGGCGGCAACTGGCGCGCATTCTTGTCGAGACGGCAAGCACCAAGTTCGCGGCGTATGCAGTAACGCGTGTGCATGAGTACCTCGGGGACATTAGCACAGGTGGTGCCGTCAAGGCCCGGAGTTTCGATGGCGGGTTGAACCTCCACCACTCCATGATCCTTGTACAACTCGAGCGAGAGATGATTAGCAACATTGTCGGCATGAGTGAGAACCGTGGCAGGTGCCACAGCATCCTTGTTCTCGCGGCGACGGATATCGCGGGGATGAGTCATAGCATTCGTGCGGTCGAGCAGCGAGACTGCGTCACGTCGAAGCTGTGCAAGCAAAGAAACCGGAACGAACTTAGAGGAAAGTGCAGTCTCAAATGAGCGAAGGCGGTAAATGGTATCGCCAAGCTTAGCCATAACATCGCGCTGACGGTCGTGCTGAGGCGAGCGCGCATCGTCTATTGTGTCGACCGGCATGGAGTGTACCACCATATTGCCACGCTCGTCCTCAAGGCGCAACACCACTGCCCCACCCGCACTATACAAGCGAGCGTCCAAGGCAATGAATCGCTGAGCCGACGGACGTGCAAGAATATCATCAAAAGCCTTATCGGCAGTGCGATAAAGCAAGGTTCCCGCCTTAATGTCAACCGGGTCACGAAGTATGAGATTTCGTCCGTTGGCAACATTCACTCGCACCCCACAGAAGACACCCTGCGCGTCGTAATAACTCAAGCCGTCGCCGTTAACGATGTCCTGTGAAGTGGCAACGGAGAGCTGGCGTCCGCGCGAAGCGACCACCTTGCCGATGGGTTGTCCCTGCGACTTAGGGGTGTCAAGGCTTGCCATGCGACCAGCCTTGTCGCGTCCATCTATAAAATAATGTGTAAACGAGCGGTTGAAAGAGCGTTGAACATCGGGGGCAAACGCCAGTTCGCTGGTGCCGCACGACAACCTGCGATAGCGTCCCTCACTGCCCGCAATGGCATCGTCGAGCAGACGGCGGTAGTAAGCAACCACATTTTTTACATAAGACGAATCCTTGAGGCGCCCCTCG
>DCGA01000148.1:3029-3173 GCA_002314465.1 bacterium UBA1790
TAAACGACGAAACGCCAGCCTCGAGCATTGCCTCGATGCGAGTGCTCTGATTAAGGTCGCGAAGCGAAAGAAGGTGCTTGTCGGCAACCAGAATGTTACCCTGCCCGTCGACCAAATCGTAAGGGAGACGGCACATCTGGGCAC
>DCGA01000144.1:0-367 GCA_002314465.1 bacterium UBA1790
GGTGAGCATCGATAGCATCATCATTACCGTAAGACGCAAATAAAACAATAGAAAATACAATAACCTTATAATTATTATTTATCATTTATGGACATTACATTTATTATTTTAGGAGCCATCGTGTTCTTAGCACTCGTGCTCGTAAAAATGAGTCTCGTTATAATCCCCCAATCAGAGACTCGCATCGTGGAACGACTGGGTAAATACTATGCAACCCTCAAGCCCGGTATCAACATCATCATTCCCTTCATCGACCGCGCGAAGACAATGATCACAATGACTAACGGTCGCTATCATTATACCAACTCTATCGATCTGCGCGAGCAAGTATACGACTTCGACAAGCAGAACGTGATTACAAAGGATA
>DCGA01000144.1:456-4249 GCA_002314465.1 bacterium UBA1790
ATCGAGAAACTCACACAGACCACCCTGCGTAACATCATCGGCGAACTCGAACTCGACGAGACCCTTACATCTCGCGACACCATCAACACCAAGCTGCGCGCCGTACTCGACGATGCAACCAACAAGTGGGGTATTAAGGTGAACCGTGTTGAGCTTCAGGACATTACTCCTCCCCAGAGCGTACTCCAGGCAATGGAGAAGCAGATGCAGGCCGAGCGTAACAAACGTGCGACCATCCTCACAAGCGAAGGTCAGAAGGCTGCAGCTATTCTTCAGTCCGAAGGACAGAAGACTGCTCGCATCAACCAGGCAGAAGCCGACAAGCAGACCGAGATTCTGCGTGCTGAAGGTGATGCTCAGGCTCGCATACGCCGCGCCGAGGCCGAGGCTATCGCTATCGACAAGATAACCGAGGCTGTGGGCAAATCTTCTAACCCCGCCAACTATCTGCTCGCACAGAAGTACATCGCAATGCTCCAGGAAGTGGCAAGCGGCGACAAGACAAAGACAGTTTACATGCCTTACGAAGCGACCAATCTCATGGGTTCTATCGGCGGCATCAAGGACCTCTTCAAGGAGAGCTAAAAAGACTATCACGACGCTCGGCGTCGCATCCCTTATATGGGGAGAATCCACCCGGGTTCTCCCTATTTTTTTGCTGCTGATCAGCCTTGACAAATATATAATATATAAGTACCAAAATTTACAATATCATCCATGCATATCCGACCCTTGTTTAACACAGGTTCAAAGCATTGATATCTCACGCGCAACTATTAGGCAAATTTGTTGCTTTGCAACAAGGTTTTATAATAAAGCGTCACAAATTACTTGAAAATCGCAAATTTTCATTATCTTTGCAGTTTAGAACTATTGCATCAAGGTCAATATCTCGGTTGAAGCCCTGCCCCCGACTATCTGCAGCCCACGCTCGGCAACTCTCGAGAGCAAATATAAACAGAATGCTGAAACGAAAAGTACTTACCATAATCTCCACAATATGTACAGTCCTCGCGGGTTATGCACAACTCGTTGTAGGAGAACACGCTACAGCCCTCGATAGCATCACAGGCACTTACCTGTGCAGCATCGACGAGAGCCTGTGGGGCAATGACCTGACCACAACCATCACAAGCCCGGTATTTACCGAAATCAAGGTCAACGGTACTGTCGTTAAAGACTCCTGCACATTTGCCCAAATCGACGGCAACAAGTCGTGGAACATCTCGGCAACAATGCCCGACGGCACCACCCGTGAGGCCCGTCTGCAATTCACTTTCCTCCCAATAGTCGAAATCAACGGCAAAGTTGAGAAAAACATCTACAACACCGGCTCGGTCAACGTGTTGCTGCCCGACGAGGATATTACATCGCCGTGCCGCATGAAGTTCCGCGGCAGTTCTACCAACAGCCACGTGTACTACAAGCGCAACTATCACCTCAAGTTCATCGACGAGAACGGCGAGAAGGCCGACTACAAGTTCTTCACAGGCATGAGAAACGACAACAGTTGGCTGCTCGACGCGGGCACGCTCGACCGCCTGCGCGTGCGCAACAGGGTGCTCACCGACCTATGGCTCGACATCAATTCCAAGCCTTACTACGCCGAGCAGGAACCCAAGGCTCTCAACGGTGCAAGAGGCCGCATGGTAGAGGTTTTCCGTAACGGCGAGTATCAGGGTGTGTACAACATGAGCGAGGCGATAGACCGCAAGCAACTCAAACTCAAGAAGACCGACGAAACCACCGGCACCATCAACGGCCAGTTGTGGAAGGCCGGAGTGCGCAGCAACGTGACCAAGATGTGGGAGGCTCCCATGTACGACAACAATTCCGACTCATGGTCGGGCATGGAAGTGCAATACCCCGACTTTGACGACGTTAACCCCACCGATTATTCGACCATCTACAACGTGGTCAACTTCATAGCCAACTGCGACGACCACGAACTCGTGGCACATGCCAGCGAATACATCGACATGCCGGTGCTTATCGACATATTCGTATTCACCCAACTCATGTGTGCCTACGACAACGTGGGCAAGAACATATACTGGGCTACCTACGACCGCAATGAGGGCCCCATGGTTACACCCATTCCCTGGGACTTCGACACATCGCTGGGGCAGCCCTGGAAGACATCGGAATACCATCCCGAGTACCTTAACCCCGACAAGGACACCTACACCGACTTCGGCAGCAACCTTGACCGGTTCCTCAGCCGAATGATTACATGGAACGTGTCGGGATTTGTCGACAAGGGCACACAACGCTACATCGACCTGCGCAAGACAGTGCTCAACACCGACAGCGTGGTGAAGCGTTTCACGTCGTGCATCGACATGCTCAAGAAGAGTGGGGCAGCGGCACGCGAGGAACAACGCTGGGTAAAATCATACGACTTGGGCGGACGCTCGGTTGACTTTGATACCGAACTGGCTTTCGTTACCGACTGGATCACCAAGCGTCTCGACTGGCTCGACCGACGCTATTTCGTGCCCCGTCTGGGAGGTGATGTATACACCGACGGTGTGCTCGACGTGAGCGACCTCAACTACTTCGTTTCTCAACTTGTGGGCAAGGGCAAAACCCCAGCCATCTACATCTTCAAGTACGACATGAACGAGGACCAGGAGATTGACGTTAATGACGTGAACCTGTTAATTAACAAACTATTGGGTAAATGAAATTTCTGAACAAAATCATATTAGCAATCGCCGCCATAGCGCTGTGTTCCCACGCGGCAAGCGCAACAAGGCTCACGATAGGGGGTAGGCTTGCCGTTCTCGACAGCCTCACCAACACCATGTTGTGCCCAACGGCGAAAGCCAACTTCGGCCAGGACCTTACCGCCCTTGTAGCCTTTGACTGCGACAGCCTCACCATCAACGGCACACCGGTCAACGACTCGGTGCCCTATACCTTCGCAGGCATCGCCGGCAAGAAAACGTGGGAGGTCAAGATGGTGGAAGACAGCGTCGAGGTAACCCGATACCTCACGTTCACCTACCTGCCCGTGATGGTAATGAACGGCACCTTCGGCTACGACTACGTGCAGGGCACCGTGCAAGTGCTCGATCCCAGCAAATACAGCGACGAGGAGATGCTGTGCCGCGTCAAGTGGCGTGGCGGTACAACCAATGTCGACGGCAAGAACAAGCGCAACTACCACCTCAAGTTCATTGATGCCGCAGGCAACAGTGTGGACCGCAAGTTTCTGGGACTGCGCAACGACAACAGTTGGATTATGGATGCCGCACAGGCCGATTTCTTGCGCGTGCGCAACCGCGTCGCAACCCAGTTGTGGAACGACTTTGCCAACCCGCCTTACTACATCGGTCAAGAACCCAAGGCCAAGAGCGGTGTTGACGGGGGATACGTAGAGGTTATTCTCAACGGCAAGTACGTGGGACTATATGCACTCACCGAGGCCATGGACCGCAAGACACTCAAACTCGCAAAATACGACTCCACAACAGGCGAAATACACGGCCAGCTGTGGAAGGCTTCGGGACTTAACCACACCATCACCTTCAACACCGGCAATGAGTATGACAACACCCAGGAGTCGTGGTACCAGTTTGAAACCAAATACCCCGAACTCGACGACGTTTTCCCCACCGACTACAAGGTGCTTAGCGACGGCGTGTGGTTTGGCGACACTGCCACCATGGCACAGTTCAACCGCCAGGCGGCCGAGTACTACGATATGCCCGTGATGATCGACTATGAGATTTTCCTGCAGGTGCTGCTCGGCATCGACAACTACGGCAAGAATATCTACTGGGCTACC
>DCGA01000175.1 GCA_002314465.1 bacterium UBA1790
AAAAATCACCGTCATGGCAACAGGGTTTGACATGAGCATCGACACCCCCGACAGCGCTTCGCCGCGCATCATCAAGGGCAACGACGGCAACAAGCGCGAAAGGCTCATCGAGGCCTATGGACACGATACGGTGATTGACAACGAGAACCGCCACATCGAGAGGCAGTATGTAATCCTTAAGCCCGAGGATATGGACGACAAGGCTATCATCTCCACCCTCACCGATATTCCCACCCTCAACCGTCCCAACGCCGTCAAGGCCAATATAGAAGAACTGCGCAAAAACCGCAGCGATGATGATGACTATTACAACGACGAGCCCCAGCCCGCGCACGATGCAGGCCGGCAACGCACCATCGACTTCTAACGAAGAAACCACAGCCACATCATGGCTACAACGATAACGAGGCATTTAGACTATTATGTAGCCTCACTTAAACTCTAATCTTAATACCTATCTAACACATTAAAACACACAACTCCCCCGAGCAACTGCAAGTAAGGCCCCAAAGCCCCTCGCAGTTGCTCTCTTTTACCCCCAAAAACCTTTTGTTCTTAAATCACCCTCAAAGGCCCTTTTGTTCTTCTGTCTAAACAACCCCCACGCGAAGCATTCGTGACAATTCGTGTTAATTCGTGGAAAAAACTCTGCGAGTTCCGCAGGTTCTGCGCGAGGAAAATCCCATCGCGAAGCTTAATTTAGAATAATTAATCGTAATTTCTTTCAGTTTTTGCCACCCACGCGAAGCCTAATATTAATTATTTTAATTTCTTTCAGTTAAAAATCCCTTATGTTCTTAAATCACCCTCAAAGGCCCTTTTGTTCTTCTGTCTAAATAACCCCCTCGCGAAGCACAAAAACCATCTACGAGTTCCGCGAGTTCTGCGAGAGGCCGTAACCACCCACGCGAAGCTTTATAGCCCTTTTGTCCCTTTTAGTCAAAAAAAATCCGTGAGATCCGTGAGATCTGTGCGAGGCAATCCCCCCACACACCAAGCAATTAGAATTTAAGGTGCGACGACGCACTGCGTCCATCACGGTTAGAGAAAGTAAACAGCGCCCACTGACCCGTAATCTCGCTCTCATAGCGCACATGAAAACGGTCGGCAGGCAAGTGCGAAATCATCCCCGTGCCGTCGGCAAGCAAGTCTATCGCGGTGCGCGACTGCACGCCCTTTTTTTCCACGATAGTAAGTTTATTCCCCACAGCAGTAACCACGATGTTCACGGTATCGCCCTCGTCAAGCGGGATAGCATTACGCAGCACCAGCACACTGCCGTCGTCCTGTGCCTGCAGCATCACGAGCCCTGCATCATCGGTGACGCAAGGATTAAGCGAGAGCGCGGTGACCTCGGTAGTAGCCTCACCCCTGTTATCCTGGCCGAAGAAGAGCGCCACAAGCGCCATAGCCACGGTAAAGGCGATAACATAAAACTCCAGTGAATTAATCTCTATCATTACGGGTAAATGAAAAGGGACTCTGTTTCTGCAAGCAGAGTCCCTGTGAAGTATTATCGGGTAATTACTTGATAATGCGTATTTGTGTCACAGCCTTTTCGCTGAGGTTACTCTCGTCTACGCCGGCATATACATAGTAAACGCCTGTCGCAAGACGCTCGCCAGCCTCGTTGCAGCCGTCCCACTTTGCCGATGTGCCCTGAGCCTGCATCTGTGCCACGGTGTTACCTTTGCGGTCGGTAATCTTTATGAACGAGTTGTTCACAAGGTTGCTTATGGTCACATATCCGGTGAAGTCGGGGCGCAGCGGGTTGGGATAAGCCTGCACGTTGTCATAGTTCTCGACTGCCGTTGTAGCCTCACAATAGTACTCGGCTATACCCTCACTGGTAACGAAGATTACCGAGTTAGTATTGGGCTTGGGGCAGATGGTGTAGATGTTGTTCGAGGGCAGACTGCTGTTGTTAGCGTCAAACTGTGCAAGAATCTTCTTGCCGTCGGCGCTCAGCAGATACACACCCTGAGTCGCAGTACCCAGCCACTTACGGTTGAGGCTGTCTACTGCAATGCAGTGCACGTCCTCGCCGTCGAGGAAGTAGTCGGTCTCGCTATCGGGGTTCATCTTAATCTTGATGCGGTGAACCTTGAAGTTGGGCTCAAACGCCTCGCTGGGATTGAAGTAAAGGAATCCCGAGGTTGTGCCCGCCCATATGTTACCCAGGGTATCGGGAGTGAGGCAGCGGATGAACTGCCAACCCACTGTCGAACCGTCGGCATCGGGAAGCGAGGTGTAGGTAACGTTCTTGGGGTTGAGGTTATTGATATCACCCTCATTGTCCCAGAACATGATGGGGCCGTTGTAAGAGCCTATCGAGAACACCTTGATGTCGGTGCCCTTTGAGATTGCAAATGAACAAGCCTTGTTAGAGCCGGTCTTGCCGGTCAGGTTGGGCTTAATCCAGTCATCGGCGGTGATGTCGGTGCTGTGGAGTTTATCCTTCGGCAGAGCCACCACATACGGACCCGATGTTGCCGGGCGGAACGACTGCACGCCCCACAGGTTGCCGTCCTTGTCGAGCGACAGGGCGTTCATCCATGTAAGGGGGGCATTGGTGCGACCGTCATAGTTCATCACAACGGTGTCGTTAACCACATGGCTAATAATCGCGTAGTATGTCTTTGTGCCGCCGGTCGGGGTGTATGATGCTCCGCGGGTGCTGTAAAAGTATGAGCACTTCTGGTCGCGCTCAAACACAAGCCAGTAGTTACCGTTGTTCGATACCTTGTTGTAGGGTGTTGCGTTCTTCCACATTTCGCCGTCATAGGTCCAAATCTCGGTCTGCACACCGCTATACTTGCTTATGAGGCCGTTATCGGTTGTACGCGACACATACACCTTGCCGTCATTGGGGTTATATGCACTCCAGAATGCGTTCTCGGTGATACCCCAGCCGTTGGGAGTGTAAAATGTAGTTGTACCCTGCTTGTAAAGGCCGTTGTTGCCCACAGCCCACATCGTGCCGTCGCCATTGGGGTTGCACGAATACAGATTGCTGCCCCCGCTCACTTTGGTAGCATTACCCGCGTTCTCGTCGAAGGTATAGTAGCAGTTCGACGCCTTGAAGTTGGCAATGAAACCTGTGGGAGTGCGCTGGATGTTGTTGGCCGCCGAAGTAAAAACATTTTCTAACGTAAATATCAGTTCGTCCTCAAACTCAATCTTAGCCAGGTCAAGTTCCTCCAGTGAACTAACGAAGAATGTGCAGCTGTCAACCGGGAAGAAGTGGGGAGCATTCAAGGTTGTTCCCGTAGATACAAACTGCGAGAAATTGTCATGGTCCTTGCGACGGTCATAGAAAATCTCATCGCCCGACGATACAATCAAGACTCCGCCCACAACAGCCGCCGAGGTAATGTCGCGGTTGTAGTAGTAGGTGTGCTTAATCTGCAGCGTGCTGCCGTCGATGACTACGAGGCCAAACTGTGTTGCAACATACATCATACCCTCGGCAAAAGTCACATCGTTGATTGCCTTCACTCCGTTGTAGATTGCATCCTTAATGTCGGGGATGTTTACAACCTTTCCGTCAGGGCGAATAACGTCAATGTTAGAGTTGTTGTAGGTTACAACCGTGTAATTGTCAGCGCTGTTATAGTAGATGTTGGTAACATACAAGTCACTGGCTCCGTTGTCCTTGTCAAGGGGATTCACTTCGCAAGTGGCCTTGTCAAAGGCAAAGAGGTGGTTATTAGACACCATGTACACCTTGTTGCCGGCGTCTACGAGGTTTTGCGCGCCGCTTCCTAGGTACTTGGGATGTGATTTCCACATGCCGGTAGTTTGGGCTGCCGCGGTGAGTGTCGCCAGCGCTACAATAAGTATGAATGTAATTTTCTTCATCATAGTATAATCTGTTATGTGCAGAGTTGTGGCAAAGTTACTAATTTATTGCCATATTAACAAATATGAAGTCGCAATTAAAATTGCGTATTTTTATCTTGTACCGTTAAACCAGTGCTTCTTGATGATAAGGCCGCTCATTTCCCAAGCCCGGCGCTGGTGTTCTACAAGGGGCGATACCTTGTCGCCCACTATTTCCTGAGGGAATACTGCAGCCGATGCTACATCTATACGCAACAAACTGTAACCCAGTCCCTTCCATTCATAATCGTTGGCACCCATCACATCGAGTAGCGTGGGATATACGTCTACCTGGCCCACCACGCGGTCTATGCGCTTGCCCTGCTTGGCTCCCACGATGATGAGTGCACACTCGTTGCCTGTGGGGCTGAGCGACGGACGGCCCTCGGGAGCGTCGTCCACTAGTTCGGTATGGTCGCTGGCTATTGCCACAACGGTGTTGGCAAGCAAGCCCTTCTGCGACATCTGCTGCAGGAACAAGCCCAGATGGCGGTCAAAGTAGGCCGCACGCTCCAGGTAGTTGCGCACCTGCGGCGTGTACTGCTTGCTTTGCGATATCCATGTGGTATCTACATCGGGGGTGTCATACGGGCTGTGCATGGTCGCTGTAACTATCTGCGCAAAGAACGGTTGCTTGGTCGATGCAATGGTCTGTGCAGCCTCGGCAAACAGCAGTTCGTCGGCACGGTATCCGTTGGCTACCAGTTTGTCTTTATACTGGCGCTGATAGTAGAGTTCCTTGAAACCGTAACTCTGGTTTGTACCCTCAATGTTCCACAGGCCGGGAGCATCCATGCATATTTCCATCGCGTGGCATCCCTTCAGGGCCTTGGCAAGCGAGGGGTACGGGGCATTACCGTAGTGCATCACCACTGCCTTGTCGAGCAGCGGGAGCAGACCGGTGTCATATATGAACTTGCCGTCGCTCGAACGCCCGTTCTTCACCTGTCCCTGTACATTCAAGGCTACGATATTGGTCGAGTCGGCAACAAGTGCGTTGAGCACCGGGGTAACCTCACGGCCGTCAATCTTGAGGTCGATGGCCCACGAGTTGAGCGACTCCACGATGATGAGGATCAGGTTCTGCCTGCCCGACGCGTATGTGTTGTCGGTGTAACAGGGAATCTCTTTTTCGATATATTGCTTGATGGCAGCCTCTTCTTCCTCGGTCATGGGCGCTTCATAGGCAGTGGCAATGCTATGGAGGGTGTAGGCCACAAAACCGTGGTTAAGGAAATAACCCTTATAGCGGCCGCCTATGCGGGTATACAATTCGTTTACAGCCTCGGAAAAGTCGGTGTAGGTGTCGTCAAGGTAATAAATGCGGTAGGTCGTGCCCAACTGTGTAGCTATCGCAATGAGCAGCGACGACACCACAGCCACGCACTTGCCGCGCAGCGACAGCACCTTCTCCTGCCTTGCCTTGCTGCTTATCCACTTGCGATACACTACCCAAGCGGCAACGGTAAATACTACCGTCATGAGCGCCGTAGCATGGATAAGGCCTATCACGCTGTCAACAAGCACTTTCGAGACATTAGACGTGAACAGGAACGATGAGTAGGGCATTATCTCCTGATAGGTGATGTTGTAGACTATCTGGGCAAAGCACCACACGGTGAGTGCCACGGGAACAGCCCACATCCACTTGCGACACTTGGGCGCTAACAGCCAGAAGGGGAGCAACAGCAGCACAGCGTCGCCCAGATGGATGAGCATGAAATGCACCATTCCCACGGGCGAAAGGAGATTGCTGCGGTAACCCACGGCAAAGCAGCAGTTGGTGAGCCCCAGCAGTGCCTCGATGAGCACCACCAGCAGCACATAGAACTGCAGCGACTTGTTATTCCTTATTTTGTCCACCACTTTCATTTCTTCTTGTCGGGGTTGCCGCATATCAGGCGGTTAACTGTTGTGTCTATCTTTAGGCGGCGATACAGGTACACCGAGATTGCGGTAACGAGGATATATACAAGCACCGGGGTGTGCACCCACTCGGGGAAAAACTTCTGCGACGGCAGCATCACCACAAAGCGGGTTACGGGATGGATGATGTAGACCAGCGCCGATACCTCGCCTATCTTTACAGCCCACTCGAGCAAGCGGCCGCGCAACAGCACTGCAACGCTTATCACGAGTACCGATGCAATGGCGTAGATGAGCCCCCACATGGCGTGGTTGATGCTACCGGCTACCGCACATATGCACATGAGAGGCACCAGTATGGCAGCACGGCGGGCGGTGAGCCAACCGGCTTTACCATAACGGCCGGCAAGCAGTCCCATACCGAATGTTACGAATGCCACGGGCGAATTATAGCGAAGCCAACCTGCAACCGCGCTGTCCGCGGGAAGGAACAAGTGCAACGCATAACCGGTGGCAATGAGCGCCACGGGAATCCACAGGCGGGCCTTGGCTCCCTGGAATCGGTGCAGCAACGCATATATGACATACAACTGCATCATCATGCCCAGATACCAGTAGGGGAACGGCACTATCTTGATGCCGGGCACCACGCCGAGCAACGGGTTTATGACCATGCCCAACTGCGCCAATATCGACCACGGTGTGGCAAAGGTGTTGTGCAGCAATGCGACAAGTTGGATGGCTACGAACGCCAACTGCGGAACGAGTACCAGCGCAAGGAGTTTGCGCCACTGCTTCAGGATGAAACTGCCGGGACTCAGGGGTGCCCCGCCTGCCTCATACTTGCGCACCAGGCCGTATGCACCAAGGAACATGAATACGCCCACGCCCATATATCCCCAGCACGAGAACAGATGAACGAACAGGTTGCTGTCGATGTGATGCAGATAATCAACCCATCGCATCGTCTCGCTCACCTGCAGTTCAAACTCGCTCTCCTGGATGGCGAAGTCAAAGGCATGGCAATAGTTGTGGAGCATTATCCCCACTATCGCCAGAGCACGCGCCGCGTTGCACTGTTGCCTTGTCAGTAACGCATTCATTTCACTTGTCTATATATATACACCAAGGCACCCAGATAACCAGATGCCTCGGTTCATATCATTTACTTATCGGTTGTTTGGGTTAGGCCTGAGCTGCCTGTGCAGCCTCTACCCATTGCTTCACCTCGTCGGCAGTGGGAGCCTTGTAACCGAGTTTGTACTTCTTGTTGATGTCGAGAAGATCCTGGAACAACTTGCCCGGACGCTCAAGACCTGCAAGTGCCTCAACGGTGAGAACACCGGCCTTCTGGATGGGAGCAACCCACTCGGCGGGAATGCCCAGGGCGGTGAACGCCTCTTCCTTGTCGCGCTTGTCTACCTTCTCGGGACGCATCTGCGGGAACAAGAGCACATCCTGGATGTAACTGTTGCCGGTCATGAGCATAACCAGACGGTCGATGCCGATGCCGATACCGCTTGTGGGAGGCATACCATACTGCAGTGCGCGCAGGAAGTCCTGGTCGATAATCATTGCCTCGTCGTCGCCCTTGTCGGCGAGTCGCATCTGCTCCTTGAAGCGCTCTTCCTGGTCGATGGGGTCGTTAAGCTCGCTGTAGGCGTTGGCAAGTTCCTTGCCGTTTACCATGAGCTCGAAACGCTCGGTAAGACCAGCCTTGCTGCGGTGCATCTTGGTGAGCGGAGACATCTCCACGGGATAGTCGATGATGAAGGTGGGCTGGATGAATGTACCCTCGCAGGTCTCGCCGAAGATTTCGTCGATGAGTTTGCCCTTGCCCATTGTCTCGTCTACCTCGATGTTGAGCTTCTTGGCAACATCGCGCATCTCGTCCTCGCTCATGCCGGTCAGGTCATAGCCGGTCTTCTCCTTGATGGCGTCAAGGATGGGAAGACGGCGGTAGGGTGCCTTGAAACTGATGGTCTTGCCGTCGATGACTGTCTCGGTCGAACCGTTTACTGCCACGCATATCTTCTCGAGCAACTGCTCGGTGAACGACATCATCCAG
>DCGA01000005.1:0-3068 GCA_002314465.1 bacterium UBA1790
GCATAGCCAGATTGTTAGGAATCTGGCCGCCAGTCGAGAGGATTGTGCCATGAGGTTCCTCAAGGTCAAGGATATCCATAACACGCTCAAATGTAAGTTCGTCGAAGTACAGACGGTCACACATATCGTAGTCGGTCGATACCGTCTCGGGATTGTAGTTAATCATCACCGAGCGCCAACCTTCCTTTTTTACGGTGAGCAGAGCATTTACCGAGCACCAGTCAAACTCTACCGAGCTACCGATGCGGTAAGCACCCGAACCCAGGACAACGATCGAACGGCCGTCCTTCTCGTAGTTGATATCGTGCTCTGTACCGTTATATGTAAGGTAAAGGTAATTGGTTAGTGCGGGATACTCTGCACCGAGGGTGTCGATCTGCTTAACAACGGGAGTGATACCCATCGCCTTGCGAATGTCACGCACCTTAAGGTTGGCAGTTTCACCGCTGCCCATCTTGTCCTTGAGTACAGCGCGACCTATCTGGAAGTCACTGAAGCCCTGTTGCTTAGCAAGAGCCATAAGTTCGCGAGGGACAGTATCGAGCGATTCGTGAGACTCGAGTTCTACTGCAGTCTTGTACAGATTCTCAAGTTTAGAGAGGAACCAAAGATCAATCTTAGTGAGCTCGTGAATCTTCTCCACTGTGTACCCCTTGCGGAACGCAGCCTCAATGGCAAAGATACGGCGGTCGGTAGGCTCGCTCAGGGCCTTGTCAAGGTCGGCAAGACGCATAGGCTGGTTCTCAATGAAACCGTGCTTGCCCTGGCCTATCATGCGGAGACCCTTCTGGATAACCTCCTCAAAGGTGCGGCCTATTGCCATAACCTCGCCCACACTCTTCATCGAAGAGCCAATCTCGCGCTTTACGCCGTGGAACTTACCAAGGTCCCAACGAGGAATCTTACATACGATATAGTCAAGTGCAGGCTCGAAGAATGCCGAGGTAACCTTTGTCACAGAGTTCTTGAGGTCAAACAGGCCGTAACCCAAACCGAGCTTTGCTGCCACAAATGCCAGAGGATAACCAGTTGCCTTGGATGCGAGAGCCGAACTACGGCTCAGGCGGGCATTAACCTCGATAACGCGATAGTCCATCGACTTGGGGTCATAAGCATACTGGATGTTGCACTCGCCCACGATGCCCAGATGGCGTATAATCTTGATTGCGAGTTCGCGCAGGTAGTGGTAATCATCGTTTGAGAGAGTCTGCGAAGGAGCCACAACGATGCTCTCACCGGTGTGAATACCCAGCGGATCGAAGTTCTCCATGTTACAAACGGTGATACAGTTATTGAAGCGGTCGCGAACAACCTCATATTCAATTTCCTTCCAGCCCTTGAGCGATTTCTCAACAAGCACTTGGGGAGAGAACGAGAGTGCACTCTCTACGAGGGTGCGCAGTTGCTGCTCATTGTCGCAGAAACCGCTACCCAAGCCACCCAATGCATAGGCAGCACGCACGATAACGGGATAACCCACCTGCTCGGCAGCACGCACTGCATCTTCAAGTGTCTCAACAGCCTCGCTCTTGATGGTCTTAACCTCAATTTCGTCGAGCTTCTGGTTGAAGAGTTCACGGTCCTCGGTGTTCATGATAACATCTACCTGAGTACCCAGCACCTCAACGCCGTAGCGTTCGAGCACGCCAGCCTGGTAAAGTGCTACACCGCAGTTAAGCGCTGTCTGTCCACCGAACGACAGCAAGATACCGTCGGGGCGTTCTTTCTCTATCACCTTCTCAACATAGTCGGGAGTGACCGGCAAAAAGTAGATTTTGTCGGCAAATTCCTCGCTTGTCTGCACAGTAGCGATGTTGGGGTTGATGAGCACGGTTGCGATTCCCTCTTCCTTGAGAGCCTTGAGGGCCTGCGAACCAGAGTAATCAAACTCGCCGGCTTCGCCAATCTTGAGCGCACCCGACCCTAATATCAACACTTTATTATATTTCTTTGTCATAATATATATGTGATAGAGTTATTTCTTGATTGAATCGATGAACTTGTCAAACACAAACTCGGTATCGGTGGGACCACCGCATGCCTCGGGATGGAACTGGGTTGAGAAGAAAGGTTTGCTCTTGTGGCGGATACCCTCGTTGGTTTCATCGTTCATGTTGATGAAGAGCGGTTCCCAGTCCTCGGCAAGTGTAGTGGTGTCTACGGCAAAGCCGTGGTTCTGTGATGTAATGAAGCAACGGTTTGTACCAACCTCGCGCACAGGCTGGTTGTGGCTGCGGTGTCCGTATTTCAGTTTGTACACCTTGGCACCGGCAGCCTTGCTGAGCAACTGGTTGCCCATGCATATGCCGCATATGGGGCGGTCGCCCGCAAGAGCCTTGCGTATGTTGGCAACGGTTTCCTCGGCAAAGTCGGGATTACCGGGACCGTTGGCAATGAACAAGCCGTCGTAGTCGATTGTAGAGAAATCATAGTTCCAGGGGACCCTGATAACGTGTGCGCCACGCTTAACGAGGCAACGTATGATGTTGTTCTTCACGCCGCAATCAACCAATACAACTCGCTTTTCATTACCCACGCCATATTCCTTAACCTCGGTACAACTTGCCTTAGCCACCAGGTTCTCGGCATTGGGATCATAAAAATCAATGTCGGCTTCACCCTCAACGATAATCTTACCGAGCATTGAGCCCTTCTCGCGTAACAACTTGGTCAACGCACGGGTGTCGATTCCATAAACGCCCACAACGTTTTCCTCAATGAGCCACTCAGAAAGGCTGCTGGCAGCATTCCAGTGGCTATAGTCCCATGAGTAGTCTTGGCAAATGATAGCCTCGGGGTGAATTTTCTCGCTCTCGAGAAACTCAGCCATACCGTCATTCACTGTGCGTGGAGGAACTCCGTAATTACCAACGATGGGATAAGTTGAAACTAAAATTTGACCCAGATAAGAAGGGTCGGTAAGACTTTCGGGGTAAGCCGTCATTGCGGTGTTGAAAACAACTTCTCCGGCACAAGCCTTGGTTGCACCAAAAGAAAAACCCTCAAACTTTGTGCCATCCTCAAGAACGAGAACAGCCTTCTTTGTTTCCCTCATGTTTTATGTACTA
>DCGA01000005.1:3109-5687 GCA_002314465.1 bacterium UBA1790
GTTGTGGTTACCCATAGTAGAGAAAACCATGCAAAGTTAGTCAATTTCCCGATATAATACAAGTGTTAAAGCCCGTCGCAATGCTTTTTTTTGAAATTTTAAATGGTGTGATATTTTTTTGCACCCGACAAATGAAAATGTTCCGTATAATTGTTGGCGAAGTGAAAAGGTTTTCCTACCTTTGCAGTTACAATTAAAACAAAATAATTATTTTAAACATCTACATAATGGAAGTTACAGGCAAAATCATTTTAAAATTACCCGCCCAATCAGGCACATCAGCGGCTGGCAATGCTTGGACAAAGCAGGAATACGTACTCGAAACCATGGACGCTTATCCCAAGAAGATTCATTTCGACTTCTTCGGTGACAGAGCCAACCAGTTCCCCCTGACCGATCNNAGGATCGTATTAAAAACAATCCTTGCAACATCGACGATGTAGTAACTGTTTCGTTCGATATTGAGAGCCGTGAGTTCAACGGCCGTTGGTACACCAGCATTCGTGGTTGGAAGGCCGAAGACGCTTCGACAGCTCCCGCTGGCGCACCCGCACCTGCCGACGCAGCACCCTTTGCACAGGCTCCCGCAGCTCCTGCCTACCAGGCACCTGCAGCTCCCGCAACAGCTCCTGCACCTGCTCCTGCCGGTAACGACTTTGGCGGTGGCATAGTAGACGACCTCCCCTTCTAAAGCAGGAAGAGATAACAACTACACAAAGATAGAGGAGATAATGCCGCGGCATTATCTCCTCATTTTATAATAGTATGGTTTTAATCTGATATAGGATTTATTGCTTTACCAAATCCAAGGCATGCTGCAACTCGAGCAGACCAGCCTTGATTTCCTTGAGCTTATCCACCACTTCAAAACGCTTGTCCACGCCATCACGGTTTACGCGTATCTGTTCCTGGGCGGCGTCGAGTTTCAAGCCTTTCTCCTTAACAAGATAGTATACCTTGCGTATAATCTCGATATCGTTGGGTGTATAGAAACGTATGTTCTTGGCGTTACGCTTGGGCTTGATGATGGTGAACTGCGACTCCCAGTAGCGCAGGGTGCTCATGGGGATTCCCAGAATTGTGGCAACATCGCCTATCTTGTAATATTTTTTGTCAAGTTCCTGCATTGTGCATCTATATTAAAGTATCAGTTGCAAAGTTACTGCCAATTAGCTTAACAAACAAAAAAATACGGCATTATTTTTGCACTTCGAAATTTACAGTGCGATAAAATGTTGGGTGTATAATTTTGCATTGTGGCGCGTTTGCAGTAACTTTGCACTCTCAAACGAATAAAATGTACAAAGTATCGATTAGTAAAGACAGGGTCAACGAACTGCCACAAGTGGCATTTCCCGGCAACATCTACGTCATCGACAACATGTCGATGGTGAACAGCGCCGTACGCGTTCTTCGCAAGTACGATATCGTGGGATTTGACACAGAGACACGTCCGTCATTCAAGAAGGGGCGCATGCACAAGGTGGCTCTGCTGCAACTGTCTACGCCTCACGAATGCTTCCTGTTCAGGCTCAACCGTCTGGGCATGCCCGCGGCATTACGCGACTACCTCGAGGACGAGAATTGCCTTAAGGTGGGGCTGTCGGTTCACGACGACTTCAACTCGCTCAAGCGCCTTGTCGACATTGAGCCTGCCGGCTTTGTCGATGTGCAACCGCTTGCATTGCAGAACCACATTACCGACATCAGCCTTCAAAAGATTTACGCAATCCTTTTCGGCGAGCGCATTTCCAAGGGGCAGCAACTGAGCAACTGGGAAGCCGACGAATTGAGCGAAGCACAACAACGCTACGCATCAATCGACGCATGGACCTGCATAAGCATATACCAGTACCTTACATCGGGACAATTTGTTCCACAAGATTCACCATACTTTAGTATTATAGAAGATGAAGAAGCTAAGTAAAACACAATTATTGCCCCTGGCACTGCTCGTATACCTTGCAGTCATGGCTTACGTGGGATACCCCCATCTGCGTGCAGGCGAATACCTATACTACTTCGGCGTGATAGGCGGTAGCCTTATCATCATTGCCCTACTCTACATCGTTCTGCGCAAGCGCGACAAGGTGAGAGCTGAGCGCGACGATAAACTCTCGCAGACTTATACCAAAAGCGAGAACGAAGAGGAAAAGTCTGACAATGATTGACTAAGGTACTTTTTTAGGTGCCAAGTTAATTGAGATAATTGAAAACAAAAAAAGGTTGAGGGTTAGTCCTCAACCTTTCCTATTAGTTCGAATGGCAACGCCTGGGTAATGGAGACATTGTAGAACTCTCCCACCCTGAGCGGTGTCGTTTTTTCTATAAGTACCTCGGGGTCAACCTCGGGCGAATCATACTGGGTGCGTCCCACATAGTAGTCCTCTTCCTCGCGGTCGACAATCACCTTAAATATCTTGCCCACTTTTGCATCTTGGATTTGCTGTGATATTTCCTCTTGCAAGTCCATAAGTTGCTGCAAGCGGCTATCCTTAACATCCTGAGGAATAATGTCATCATAGTTCTTGGCGGCAAAAGTGCCGTCTTCCTCGCTATAGGCAAATGCACCCATGCG
>DCGA01000005.1:5739-6476 GCA_002314465.1 bacterium UBA1790
CACCGGGGAATCCCACCATGAGTGTGGTGCGAAGATGAAGGCCGGGGACCTCGTCGCGCAAGCGTTTAATAAACTGCAGTGTTTCTTCTTTGCTTATGTGTCGGCGCATATTGGTAAGCACCTTATCGCTAACATGTTGCAGCGCAACATCCATGTAACTGCACACATTGTCGTGGCGAGCCATAACCGGCAGAATGTCATAAGGGAACTGAGTGGGATAAGCATAGTGTAGCCTTATCCATTCCACGCCCTCAATCTGTGCCATCTTGTCTATGAGTTCGGGAAGCATCATCTTACCATACAGGTCCAACCCGTAAGAAGAAAGATCCTGAGCAATAACGTTGAACTCCTTAACACCCTTAGCCACAAGATGGCGCACTTCATCGAGCAGTTGCTCCATGGGCACAGAGTGATGACGGCCGGTAATAAGCGGAATAGCACAGAACGCACAAAAACGATTACAACCCTCCGAAATTTTGAGATAGGCATAATGAGGCGGAGTGGTGAGATAACGCTCACTGGCGATATCCTCACGATAGGCCTTGCCCAGGTCCTCGAGCATCTGTGTCCAGTTGAACTTTCCATAGAACTTATCTACCTCGGGCAGAGCATCTATAAGGTCGGCCATGAAACGCTCGGCAAGACAGCCCATCACATAGAGTTTCTTGATTTTGCCCTTGCGCTTGGCCTCACCAAGTTCAAGTATAGTATTGATAGACTCCTCTTGCGCATCACGT
>DCGA01000046.1 GCA_002314465.1 bacterium UBA1790
GCATTAACGTTGGTGAAACTGCACTGGTCAACCCATGCACCCGCCTCTTCTTCTTGCATCGTTGTAGTGTTGAAGTAGTAGGCAAATGTGGGAACCGAGTACACCTTGTACTTTCCGTCGACGGTATAGTCAATCGACATCACACCGGGACGATGGTCGTAGAGCGCTGTGAAATCGCTCACGGTGCAGCCCGAGCCGGCAATCGACGACTTGGTCATCACATAACTGCGGTCGCCCACCTTCATCTCGAGTTCACCTGTCTGGAACGAACATGACATACCCGCGCCCGAAGCCTTGATGCTGCCGGTTAGGATACCCCTTGTGAAGTTAACCACAAAGTCGGAATAATCGTTGCGTGTCAATGCAGGAGCGGCAGTTCCGTCGCTTGTGTCGACCACAAAGTTGTACATGTCGACATGAGCATCGGTAATGCTCTCGTCCTGTCCACCTATGCACGATGTAGCGGCGAGAATGAGCCCAGCCAATAAAGATGTCGAAAAAATTCTCTTCATTATCATTAGTTAAGATAGAACATTGTTCCAGTGATTTCTACATACTTGTCGCCCATGGTGAACGAAACAGTACCTCTCTGGCCCTGTGCCGAAACCTCACCCTTGAGGTCCTTGATATCGTAAGCAGTATAGCCTTGAACGTTGGCGAGGTCAGTGCCTTTAACTGTGAAGCCCGAGCCGGGAACCATCTCGTATGTAAGGTCTTTGTAAGACAGTGATGACATCACAGTGCTTGTGTCGCTCAACTTGAATCCCGAGATTGCAAAGCTGCAGCCTTCTTCGCCAGCAGTGGGAATGAAGCCGAATGCAACCTCATCGGTTGTGTAGAGGAGTTCGCCGCCCTTGCCATTATATACATTCATTGTCACGAAGTTATAGGCATAAGATGCAGTAGAGTAAACATGATAAACGTCGTTAACATCGAAGTCGTAGCTTATCATGCCCACTGTGGGATCAAACTTTCCCTTGAAGTTCTTGATAGAAACACCCGAAGTCGATGTGATAGACGATGACGAGAATGTATAGGCATCGGTGCCAGCAGTCATTTTAAGTTCGCCGGTAGAGAACTTTGCCTGCAGACCATTGTCAACCATAACTGTAATGGTAGCCGAGATACAAGGCTTAGAATAATTCACCTCGAAAGATGTAAGCACATTAGTGAGTCCCAGGCTCTCTGAGGGCTTATCGCTGTTCACTACCATATTATACATATAAATGGATGAACGTGTGATGTTATCGCTTTCATCACCGCCAAGGCATGATGTCATGCCCATCATGAGCGCTGCCATGAGCGCCATAGTTAATACTTTCTTCATATCTGGTTGTTTTTTAATTGTCATTTATATTTTGACGAGTTATAGCGCTCGCCCGATGCTTTTACACTCCACTTGGTGTTTTCGTCATCACGACCCATCTTGAATGTGGTTTCATGAACGCATCCGTCAAACATCAGACTTGCCTTGAGGTTGACGATGGGGAACTTCTGGTAACCCTTGTCATCGGCAGCATCCACGGTGGTAAGTGTTCCGGCCGAAGAGTCGTAACGGCCATACTGCGACACGGTAACGGGGGCTGCGCTCTCAAGCACGATACCGTCCTTGGTAACAGTAACGGGAATACTGCGTGCAATGATTGTTTCGAAAAGTATCACCAGGTTAGTGTTGGTGAGCGGACCTATGTGCATAGTGGCAGTCATAGACTCTGTATCGATGTCAAACTGGTAAACCGAAGCCTTATCAACCGATTCCTTACCGTCGCGATAAGTGAGTGTAGATGCATTGGCAAGGAAGAACACCTGAGGCAACTGCGAAACCACGCGCACCTTGCCGTCAACGGTATAATGCGCTTCCATCGACTGTTCGTTGAAGTCGACGATGAACGAGAGGTTGGTGATGCGAGAGTTGGGTGTGGTTGTACCCTTGTATGTGTAACGACCGCTATCGCCGTCAAGTTCGAGCTTGATGCCGGTGAGTTGGAATGTCAGGCCCGGGAATGCAGCTTCGCCGGGAACAAGTGTAACATCGGCTGTATTGTCCTTGCGGTGGAATACAAGCGTATTCATAGCGGTTGTGAGTTCATACACCTTGTCGGTCGATGAATCATAAACATGGTTAAGCAGGTTGGTCTTGAACGTAACGTCACGCTTCTGCCATGAGGGGTCGTCTTCGCCTCCACACGATGCAAGCGAAAACACGATTGCCAGCATTGCCAGCAGTATTGTCAATTTCTCTTTCATACTCGTTATAATATATATAAATGCAAAGTTAGTGCTTTAATCGGGTTTTGCCAAACACGCACCCGATTATATAGCACTAACTCAACAAAGATTAAGTTTTTTTATTATTTCCTTGCCTTGAACAGCAGTTTGCCGTCGGCATCAAGGAAGCTAACCTCACCATCGTCGGCAACGGTGTACTTAGCTACCTTGTTGAAAGCCTCGATGAACTCGTCCTCGCGCATCTCCTGCGGACACATCATACGGGTTGATGCACCGTAAGAGAATGAGATGGCACCGTCCTCGCCCACCTTGTAGTCACCGGTGATACTGTTGCAGCCCACTGTTGCTGCGACACGATTGCCCGCGAAACTTATGCTGGGGGTTGTTTCCTCCACTTGGACGAGTTTGCTTCCATTAAGTTCGGTGAGTGTAAATGTTTGGTTATCAATACTTGCCACATTGCTCTTGCATGACACACACATTGCCAACGCAGCCACTGCTGCCATAATTCCTATTTTCTTCATATCTTATAATTATATATTTGCGTTATTGTATGTTTTTTTTCATTGTCACGTTATTTAGACTGTGTTATTTGTTGAAGGTTTAAACCCGCTCGTTACTATCGAGTCTAATGAAAAAGTGGGCAAGGAACCCGTCATAGCAAAAAAGCAATGCAAAATTTGCAATTAATTGCAATAATGGATATCTTTGCACAGTATAATTGAATACAGAAACAACAAACGATAAAACCACAAGATATGCGCAAACTATCATTCATTATAATCTTATTTACCATTATGGGCCTATTTTCTCCAAAGGCACATGGAGCCAAGAAAGAGATTGACTTCAACTTTCCGCAAGATGTGTCGAAAAACGCACTTGCCGACCTCAAGTCGGCACTCAACACCGGCAACAGCGAACTCACCGTCGACGCCCTCATACGCTACTCAATAGCACAGAGTGGCATCAGCGATGAAAACCTTGGCGAAATCGTAGACAAGATCGAATCTACCGCCAAGAAAGAAAAACGCCCCGAGGTTAAGGCATTACTCTACTACTTCGAGGCCTATGTATTTAACTCCTATATGGAAAACGGCGATGTGCGCTATGCCGAAACCGTTGAGGGCGAAAAACCCGGCAAGGACTACTCTGAGTGGAACCGCGACCAGTTTATCGCTAAACGTGAGCAACTGCTCGCCCTTGCACTTGCCGACCGCCACGCACTGGAGCAAGTGCCGGTGACCTCGATGCCCAACATCATCAAGTGCAACAACCTGGGAGCACTCTATGTTCCCACCCTGTTCCAGTTCCTTGCGCTCAAGTGCGGCGACATGAGCAATGACCCGGCTTTCAAGCAATCGGCATCGGAGCAATACATGCAAAGTGTGCAGAACAATGTTCCTGCCTATATCTATGCAGTCCATAACATTGAGGGCGGCACACGTTGCTACGAGGTTTACCAGCAGAACATCGACAACGAGCACTGTGGCATGCTCCTCGAGAACCTGTGGTCACGCGACGACCGTTACGAAATCACAAGGTAGTCCTTGGTGATTTCGTAACGGTCGTCGCGTG
>DCGA01000051.1:0-160 GCA_002314465.1 bacterium UBA1790
GGCTCGTTCATCTGACCGAACACCAGTGTAGCCTGTGACGACTGCACTGCGTCCATGTCTACGTCGTCGAGATTCCACTCGCCGCGAGCCATACCTTCCTTGAACTTATCACCATACTTAACAACGCCGCTCTCGATCATCTCGCGCAGCAGGTCGTTAC
>DCGA01000051.1:271-6926 GCA_002314465.1 bacterium UBA1790
GTCTTACCTACACCGGCACCACCGAAGAGACCGATCTTACCACCCTTGCTGAAGGGCTCGATAAGGTCGATGACCTTGATACCAGTGTAAAGGATTTCCTGAGAAATCGACAGGTCGGCAAAGGCAGGAGCCGGCTGGTGGATAGCACGGCGTGCGCCTTCCTCCAGGTCCTTAAGGTGGTCGATGGGCTGGCCTATCACGTTGAGAAGACGGCCTTTTACCTGCTCACCTGTGGGGACCGAAATGGGACGACCCAGGTTAGTTACCTTGGCTCCGCGCTGCAGACCGTCGGTACTGTCCATAGCGACACAGCGCACGGTGTTCTCACCGATGTGCTGCTCTACCTCGAGGATGAGCTTGTTGCCGTCGGGACGGTCAACGCTCAGCGCGGTGTAGATTGACGGGCGGCTAACGCCCTCGCCCTCGAACGCAATGTCGACAACGGGGCCAATCACCTGTGTAATTTTTCCATAATTATCAGCCATAATCACGAAAATGTTTTATTTATTACGTTTTATTGTTATTAATTATTCTGTACTATAAAGCTCTTATCAGAAGTGCCAGCCGAATGCTACCATCACTGCCATGACAACGAGGTTGACAAGGCCGATGGGCATGAGGTAACGCCACTCGAGTGCAAGCATCTGGTCGATGCGCACGCGGGGGAATGACCAGCGTATCCAGATGAAGATGAAGGTCATGAAGAATGCCTTACCCAGGAACCAGATGGTGCTGGGGATGTAGTCCATCACAGCATTGAAACCGTCAAGACCGGGAATGTGGAGAGGCATCCAGCCGCCCAGGAAGAGCAATGCTGCGATACCCGACACGATGAACAGGTTGAGGTACTCGGCCAGATAGAAGAAGCCGAAGTGGATACCCGAATACTCGGTGTGATAACCTGCTGTGAGCTCGTGCTCGGCCTCGGGAAGGTCAAACGGGCCACGGTTGTTCTCGGCGTTGGCAGCAACGATGTAGATGAGGAACGCGATGAACGCGGGCACGTGTCCCTTGAAGAGGAACCACATGTCGGCCTGACCCTCAACAATCTCGCTCACGCTCATGGTGCCGGCAAGACACACAACGGTGAGAACCGAGATGCCCACACTGAGTTCGTAGCTAATCATCTGGGCGCCACTACGCATAGCACCGATGAGGGTGTACTTGCTGTTACTTGACCAACCGGCGAGCAGGATACCCAGGACGCCTATTGACGAAACGGCGATGATAAAGAACACGCCGATATTGAAATCGATGAACTGAAGGCCCTTACCCCAAGGCAGACAAGCAAATGTGAGCATTGAAGCAACGAGCACAAGGTAGGGAGCAAGGCTGTGCAGGAAACGGTCGGTCGACCACAGGGTGATGACCTCCTTCTGCAGAATCTTGAGCACGTCGGCAAATACCTGAAGCAAGCCCCAAGGACCTACACGGCGCGGACCGATGCGGCACTGAATCCATGCGCACACCCAGCGCTCATACATGATATAGGCCATAGCGATGAGCGAGTAGGCCGCGAGCAGGAACACTGCAACGATGACACACTCAACGGTTGTGGCCAGCCACTGCGGCATCACGCCGAGGAGCAATTCATTAAGCCAATTAGTGACTACTGCAAAGTCAAACATAATTCCTTATATATAACTAATGTGTTGTTTTAACAGTTAATTCTATCGTGGTGCATCAACGGTCGATGTCGGGGATAACGTAGTCGATTGATGCGGTGATTGTGATCAAGTCGGCAATCATGTTGTCACGGCAAGTGAGGTCCACGATACCCACGAGATTGAAGCACGGAGTCTGGAAGTGCATGCGATAGGGCTTCTGGAAAGGCTTGGGGTCGCCGTCGCTCTCGATGTAAACACCGAATGCGCCGCGGCTTGCCTCAACCTGCTGATACCAGTGGCCTGCGGGAAGCTTGATGAGCTTGGGCACCTTAGCGCAGAACTCGTTGTCCTCGCATGCCTCGAGCTTGTCACAAGCCTGACGCAGAATCTTGATAGACTCTACCATCTCGTCCATGCGCACCATGTAGCGTGCCATGCTGTCGCCTTCCTCGCGTACAACCTCGTTGAAGTCAAACTCGTTGTAAAGCGAATAGGGCTGTTTCTTGCGCAAGTCGCAGCTCAGACCTGCAGCGCGGGCGCTGGGACCAGAGATTGCATAGCTTGCAGCCTGTTCCTTGGTGAGGATACCCACGCCCTTCATACGGCCCACTGCGATAACGTTGCCGGTGAAGAGTTTGTGGTACTCCTTGAGGTTCTTCTCGATAACGTCGCAAGCGTTGCGCACGTCCTTGATGAAGTCCTCGTGCACGTCGGCAACCACACCGCCGATGGTGCTGTAGCTCATCGACATGCGGGCACCGCAAGTGCGGTCGAAGATATCATAGATGAGCTCGCGCTCACGGAAACCGTAGAAGAACGCTGTGGTAGCACCCTGGTCCATGGTCAAGCAACCATAGCTGAGCAGGTGCGACGACAGACGCATGAGCTCGTCCATCATGAGGCGGATGAGCTCGGCACGGTATGGAACCTCGATGCCCATAGCCTTCTCAATGCACAGGCACAGGCAGTGGCGGTTCATGTGAGCCGACATGTAGTCCATACGCTCGGGATAGAGCAGTGTAGAGGGATAAGCAAGTCCTTCACACAGTTTCTCGATACCGCGGTGTATGTAACCCGATACCACGTCGACCTTCTTCACCATCTCACCGTCGAGCGATACGCGGTAGCGCATCACACCGTGGGTTGAGGGGTGCTGGGGACCAACGTTGATAACGTATTCTTCGTCTTCAAACAACTTGCCTTCTACTTTCTTTACCTCGCCGTTCTCGTCCTCTACCCACTTGCAGGTATAGTCCTCGTTCATCTCGTCGTCGAGGCGCAGGGGGTTGAGCTCGTCGCTCTCGTCATAGTCCTTGCGCAGGGGATAGCCCACCCAGTCGTTGCGCAGGAAGAAGCGGCGCATGTCGGGGTGATTGATGAACACGATGCCATAGAAGTCATAGACCTCGCGCTCCTGGTAGTTGGCCACATCCCACACGTCGCTCACGCTGTGCAGGCGGGGATTCTCACGGTCGGTGGTAGCCACCTTCACGTGGATGATTTCCTGTGTCTCGGTGTTGGTGAGGTAGTACACGCAACCCAGCGACTCTTTCCAGTCGACACCCACTACAGCTGTAAGGTAGTCAAAGTGCAGTTGCTCCTTGAGAGCCAGGGCAAGCGCATGCCATTGTGCGTCGTCGACAGTGACCATGAGGAACTCGCCCTCGGTGTCGAACTGTGCCTGAGCACACAACGCGCTTATTTTGTCTTTCAAATCTGCCATATTTTTTAATATATATGATTTGTCGTTAGTCTTTCTTAACTTGGCCGCCGCAATACTTGAGCTGCTTGAGCTCGTCGCTCAGTTTCTCCTTGCGGTTCACGCCGCCAAAGTACTTCTGGACCTTAATCTTGCGCTGGAGCTGCATGAGTCCGTAGAAGAATGCCTCGGGACGGGGAGGACAGCCGGGGATGTATACGTCGACGGGGACAACCTCGTCGATACCCTTAACCACACAGTAGCTCTTGGTGAACGGGCCGCCGCTCACTGCACAGCTGCCGCAGGCAATCACATACTTGGGCTCGGCCATCTGCTCGTAGAGGCGCTTGAGTACCGGAGCCATGCGATAGGTGATTGTGCCCTGGCACATGATGTAGTCGGCCTGGCGGGGAGAGTTGCGGGCAACCTCAAATCCGAAGCGAGCCATGTCGTAACGCGCTGCGCCCAGACACATGAACTCGATAGCACAACAGCTGGTACCGAAACAGAAGGGCCACAGCGAGTTGCTCACACCCCAGTTCATCAAGTCGTTGAGCTTGCCCACAACAACGTTAGTGCCGCTGGCGCGCAACTCCTCAACCAACTTGTCGATATACTGGTTGTCCTTGAAGTCTTCATGCTTCATGCTCTTGATTTTCACTTCCATCTCAACGCTCCTTTCTTCCATGCATAAGCAAGACCTAAAGCCAAAATCACCAGGAATGTGCCCACTGCAGCAAGTGCATTAGGACCAAGGGTGCGGCAGATTACTGCCCAAGGAAACAAAAATACGGTCTCCACATCGAACATCAGGAACAGGATAGCAAACAAGTAGTAACCTACATGGAACTGAGCCATCGAGTCGCCTCGTGATGGAATACCGCATTCATAGGGTTCACCCTTCTTCTCGGTGTAACTGCGCGGGCCTATGAGCCACGCGATAATCAAGGCCGCAGCCACTAGCAACACGCCCGTTAGCGCGGCTGTAAGAGCCATGGTCGTACTTTGAATACCGAATATTGAAAAATCCATAATTTATTGATAGTTTTGTTTTCTTTCGTCTAAACGTGCGCAAACATCTCATTTACAACACATTAACCCACAGCGGGTTGCGCGTTGCAAGTGAGACTTACTCTTTTGCGTTGCAAAGTTACGAAAATTTATCGGCATGGGCAAACTATTTTCCGAAAAAGAAAGGGGCGTTTTTTCGCGTTTTTCAGTCCGTTTTTAACGCCCCTATAAGGAACTTATAAAGTCACCCGAACAGCGGGCAACGACACCGCCGCCCCACCCTGCCGAGCACAGCCACCGAGGACACCCGGAAATGCCACAAAAAAACACCCGCCGCACCCCACAATAAGGGATGCGGCGGGATTTATGTTTTCAATCCTTGGCAACGAGTGCACGATGCACCCGTCGACAGGCATTACTTAATCACCTTCGAAGTCTTGACTGTACCGTCGGTGTAAGTGGTCTTAACCACGTTGAAACCGTCGTGAGCAACCTTGCTTGTCTGGCCCAGTGCGTTAACATACTCTACGCTTGCAACAGTCTTGGCAGTGATATCCTCAACTGCGGTAGGAGTAGCTTCAATATCAAGAACATAGAGCTTGATGTTGTCGGTATAGTTCTCGGCATAGGGATCAGCCTTGAAGGCAACCTTCTTGCTCATTGCGGGAGCAACCTTAGCCTTGCTCTTGCTGGGAGCCTGCTTAGCAGCCTTCTTGGGAGCGCTAGTGTCATCCGAAACCTCCCAAGGCTCAAGGAGCTTAGCTACAGCAAATACGGTGATTTCATCGCCCTCGTTAATGTCAGACTTCAGTGCAGGAGCATAGTTGTCAAACACCAGTTCCACAGCAACACTGTTATCGTCCGCCAAGTGCTGGGCATAGCATTTGCCGTCGCTTGCAACATGGTAGGTTGCACCCATGAGAATCAGGTTCTCGGCAGGAGCGGGATAGAAGCCGTTTTCGCCACCAAGTTCATATATGTAGGTCTTGATGTCCTCGGGATCCTCAACAGCGAGTTCCTCGGGTTCAGAGTTCACTGCGAGAACGGGGTCGGTAAGGCTACCGGTGATAACGCCCTTAACAGTGTTGGGAGCGATAACAGTCATTTGAGAAACCTTGTTGTAGAGCTCGTCGTTGCCTGTGAAGTCAAGGGCAATCCAGTCGGGATACCAGTCCTCATACCATGTGTAACCCCAAGCGGCGTACTCGTCGTAGAGAATGCTCTCAACGTTGTCGGTAACGTAGATGAGCTTCTTGCCGCTCACGAGGTCCTCGATGGGAGTTGCCACATAAAGAGAGTCGTTAAGGGTGAGCTGTGTACCGTCTTCCTCGCCATAGTAGGTAACCTTCCACAGTTTGGTAGTGTACTCATACTTCTCGATGTTGATGGGGAAAATCTGATAGTTGTTGTTATAGATTGTCACCATAGCCTCAACGGTGTAATCGGCATCAAGGTCGGTGGGATAGTCAATCTTGAACTTGTTGAAACCGGGAACATCAACGTCGGTGCCATCAGAGCCCTCACCGGTCATGGTGAAGTTGCCGCTATCGTCAATCGCACTAAGTTTAACGCCCACAGCGATAACCTTGAAGTTTTCCCAAGCCTGGTCGGCATCCAGGATATCATCCAGATAACCGGTCATGTCAAATGCCTCGTAATAGTAGGGGTCGGAAACCGTCTTGATTGAGTTTTCGAATCCTGCAGGGGTGGTTGCCTCAACAAGACCCTTGTAAGTTGTCTTCTTGGCAGTCCAACCGGCGGGGATAATATCGCCTATCTTGTACTCCTTGCAACAGTTTCCGTAAACGAGACCTGCCCATGCATAACCGTCTTCGTCAATCTGCTGCAGATAGAGATAACCACCGCTCTGATAGTTCACGAATGCCTCGGTAGTGAACTGGAATTCAGTACCATCGTCAAGGTCGGCCATGTAAGCGAGTGAATCAAGCTGGTACTTAGTGGGGTCGGGGGTGAAACCGCTACCGTCGCCAGTGGGTGCATCTTCGCTGGTAGTAACCACGATAGACGAAATCTGGCTATTCTTTGAACCAGAATGAACCAGAGAAACGTTTGAAACGCTGCCTGTCCATGTACCGGTCTTTTCGTTGACTGTGTAAGTACCCTTGTCGGCCTTGAGCGAGAAGTTGGTATCGCTGTAAGCATTCACTGTGATGCCGGTAATACTACCGCTTGCCACTGCCAACTTAACGCTGCCGCCATCATAAACGCGCAGGGTAAATGTGCCCTGAGAGTTCCACACGCGTGTTGAAGTACCACCGTCGGTTGTTGTGAGTGTAACACCATCCACAGTGATTTTAGAGCCGGTTGTGTTCACGGC
>DCGA01000070.1 GCA_002314465.1 bacterium UBA1790
AATAATACTGATTTTACTAATTACTTTGTCGGCATTTAACGGTTTTGCCCAGAGTGACGTGTTTGAAAACGGAAGTCTCAAGTTCCGCAAGATTGCGTCAGAGTCGGGTTCGGCCTACCAGTATCCTCGTGTAGATGTCGTGGGGCTCTCTGCTTCCGCCAAGAGTTATTCCTCTATGGCTTTGAGAATCCCCTCTACCGTTTATTATGGCGGCACGACATATGCCGTGAGTGCTATCGAGGCCAGTGCGTTCCAGAACGAGACCGGCATCGTTGAGGTGACACTGGAAAGCGGCGTGAAGACCGTGCTGGCCTATGCGTTCAGTGGTTGCACCAAGTTGGCAAAGGTGTATCTGGGCAGTTCGGTGAAAAAAGTAGGTAACTACGCGTTTTCGGGCTGTACTGCGCTCAAGGAAGTGAGCTGCGCGATGTATGAACCCGACAAGACCGGTATCGTGAGCAGTGCATTCCCCAGCAACAGTAGTATGGTGCTGACGGTGCCCAAGACCAATCCCAACGCGTTCTATGCCTATGCGTCGCACCCTGCGTTCACCAAGTTTACGGTTATCTCTAAGGTTGTCTCGGCCTATGACTTTGTGCTTGACAAGAGCATCCTGGTGTGTGTCACCAAGGAAGCCGATAAGGCAAACACCGGCGAACTCACGATAGTGGGCTATGTGTATAACAGTCAGGCAACCACCCCCGGCACACTGGCTCCCGGAGCAAGTTATCAACTTTCGGACTACAACTATAACCTGGTAGCAGTGAGCGACAGCGCGTGCATAGGCAATACCTCGCTCACCCAGGTCAATATGCGCGAAGCCACTAACCTGACCAAGATAGGTACGGCAGCCTTTGGCGGTTGCTCTAAGCTCACTAAGGTGCTTTTCGGCCCCGCACTCGAGGAGGTGGGCGACAATGCTTTTGCCAGCTGCGCGATTACCCACCCGGTATACCTGCCCTATGGAATTAAAAAGCTAAACGGCAACTGCTTTGCCAACAACAAGTTCACTTACATACAGATACCCTCAACGATAAGTTCGATAGGCAAGGGTTTCATCAAGGGCTGTTCTAATCTCCAGACCGTGGTTCTCAACAGCAGCGGCTATTCTAACACATCCTATTCGTGGTACTTCGACAACATTCCGAAGAGTTGTAGTATGTATGTGCCCACAGGATGCGTTCAGCAATACAAGGATAGTCCGTGGGGCAATCAATTCGGTGTCCAGGCGGGCTCATACGACTTCGTGTTTGGCACACAGGAGGCGGGAAGCATTTACACGTTCTCCGTTACCAGCACATCTCCTGTGACCTTTAACGGGAAGACCTATGACGGCACAGTCAAGTATGTCTTCAACAACTACCCGACGCGCCTCAGCTTGGAGTCTTTCACCATTATGAATAACATCATTGACGACAACTGCGGCGCCTACAAGCATTATCTCATTACCGAGATAGGCGACAGTTGCTTTGTGGATTGCCGTGACCTAAAGAACCTCGACATCACGGCAGCCAAGGGTCTTACCAGGATAGGCAATTATGCGTTCTACCTCACCTCCATTGAGTCCATGACTGTCCCCAGCTCTGTTACTTACATTGGCAAGATGGCATGGGTTAACTGCCATAAACTTAAGGACCTCACCCTATTGCAGCAAAGCGGTACACGCTCATGGGGCGGACAGTTTTTCGCCGCCAATGCCGAAGACTTCGTGTGCTATGTGAAATGGACCTCACTCAACAGTTACATGAACAGCGCTGCCAGTTGGTCCAAGACCTACGTCGACACCCGTGAGATGAAGGACTGCTTCAACGGCTATTTCCAGATGAACAACAATAATGGTTGCGTAGGTTTCTCGGTTAATCATCCCGTCGACTGGAGTGACATGAATATAAAGGCCTATGCCGTCTCAAGTTATGACGCTTCTGCCAAGTTGGTCAAGACTACGAAGCAGAACTACACACCCGCCAACACCGGTCTCATCCTCACAGGCTATGAGAACGGCACCATCTATAAGTTAAAACGCCCAAGCTTCACCCCCTCAAAGGGTACCAACCTGCTCGTGGGTAATGCCGTGGCGACGACCGACGTGTACGGCGTGAACGTGGGCTATCTGTTCAGTGGAACAGACAAGAACTTCTGGAGGCCCTCAAGCACTTATAACCTGAGCGTAGGCTATTCTTACCTCAAGCTCACAAGCGCCCAGGCAGGCAGCACTTCGACCATCAATGTGGACCTGTTCAACACCGGAGTCAAGGGCGATGTAGACGGCAATGGCGTGGTTGACATCACCGATGCCAACATCCTCATCAACATCGTGCTTGGCAAGGACCAGGCAAGCAAGTACAATGGCCGCGCCGACATCAACGGAGATGCTACCATCGACGTGAGCGACATCAACGCGGTGCTTAACATTATACTGGGGAAGTAAAGGGTTAAAGGGTTGATAGGTTAATTGGCTCTCGCAGAACCCGCGGAACTCGCAGATTTTTTTCCACGAATTTTCATTAATCTATGCTTCGTGGTGGGGGTTTTTAGACATAAGGACATAAGGGCCTTTGAGGGTGATTTAAGAACATAAGTATTATTTAACAACAGATTTATCTGTAGTGAATAAATTCTTAGGTGAGACTTGTGTGAGGCTGTATCTAAATCCCTTATGTCTAAACAAACACTTTTGTATAGGGGTAAAAAGCAGGGGCTGTGCCGTTGTGGCGCAGCCCCTGCTGTATTTAGGGTTGTAATGTTATTACTTGATAACCTTTACCGCCTTGTGTGTGCCGTCGACAAACTCAAGAACCTTGATGCAAGCGCCTGCGGGCTCGAGCATCTGTGCGCCGTTGAGGTTGTAGTAGCGTACGCTCTTAACAGCCTTGTCGGCATCGAGGTCCTTAACGCCTGTTGCCTGGCCGTCGTACTTAACGTTGATTACGATTTCGTTGGCAGGGAGTTCCATCATGTCATCTTCGGTAGCCTTAACGCGTGCAGGCGCACTGGTGACAGCCAAAACAGGTGTAACGGTAATTACGATTTCGCCCTCATAGGGAGTGCCGTCAAATACTGCGTTTGTGCCGTCGAAAGAAAGACCTGCATAGCTTGAGGTAATCTCAACATCGCCGGGGTTGCCAATGAAGAAGTCCTTGGTAATTACGCTGGGATCGGCCTCGTCCTCGGCGGGAACAGCAGCCACTGCAAATGCCTTGGCAAAAGGACTGTCCTTGAATGCCTTGAGAATGGGGTAGCAGTAGTCACCAACGCTTACGAAGTTGTCGCTGGGAAGCTGCTGGCAGAGTTCGCGTGCAGTGTAACCAACCTCGGGGTTAGCAGCCTCGCCTGTGATTGCGCCGGGTGCCATACCCTTGAGATACATCACGTTCTCAATAGTGTCCTTGTACTGATAGTTAGCAGCTTCGGGACGCCACAATGTACCATTGTTGACAGTGTGTACACCCAAGATGTTGCCGCAAGAGTCGGCATCGGCAACAATCTTACCTACGTTGTAACAATTGCGGATAGAAGGAGTGTACCAGATGTGGTCCTTGTAGGT
>DCGA01000026.1:0-7066 GCA_002314465.1 bacterium UBA1790
CGGCAAGAATATCTACTGGGCTACCTACGACCGCGCCGAGTCAACCAAACTGACACTCGCCGTGTGGGACCTCGACGCCACCATGGGAGGCAACTGGTCGACCAGCAACTACCACCCGACAACGGTTTCGCCCACGCGTGCAATAAACTTCCCTCACGGCATCTTCAAGAGAATATGCCACCCGTCTTCCATCTTCTGGAACCAGAGCCGCGAGCGCTACCTCGAGTTGCGCAACGGAATCCTTAGCACCGACAGCCTTATCAACCGATATACTGCTGCTGTTAAGGAGATTAAAGACTGTGGCGCGATGTACCGCGAACAGGTGAGATGGACTCACGACAGCGACCTCGCAGGACGCCAACTCAAGATTGAAGAAGTAGAACTGCCATACGTCAAGAACTGGATTAAGACACGCATGGAGTTCCTCGATAACACCCGCTTCGGCGCACCCATCAAGGGCGATGTGAACGGCGACCGCATGGTCGACATTGCCGATATCAACGCCATCATCGACACCGTCCTTACGGGCGAGGGATGGATTTCTTATCCCAATGCCGACGTCAATGGCGACGGAATGGTCGACGTAGTCGACATCAACGCGGTAATTAACATAATGTTTGAGGCTACACAGCCCGCCGAATGACAACAAAACAGAACATAAACCAAACCTAAATATATTACATGATAAATGTATTTCACATAGTATCGGGCAAAACATGGGGTGGGGCAGAGCAGTATGCCTACGACATGGTCGCACGACTGCGCAACGACGAGCGCTTCTACGTGGAGGTCGTGTGCAAGAAGAACAAGGCTGTACTCAACGAGTTCCGCAAACTCGAAGTGCCCATTTCCATCTTGCCGCTCGGCGGAATGACCGACCTCGACAGCCCCATGCGCTTTGCACGCCAGTTGCGCAAGGGACGCAACATCGTTCACGTCCACACCTTCCACGATGCATTCCTCGCGGTGTGGGCTCGACGCGTGTCAGAGAATCGCAACACAACCATCATCATGACCGTGCACGGTGTGTATCATCCCCGCAGCAACTATCTCTACCGCAAGATTTACGACTCAATAGACCACCTCGTCTTCACTTCGCAGTTGTCGCAGAACGAGTTTATCGGTCGCGCGCGCAAACTCGATGTGACCAAGTCGAGCGTGGTTCTCGACAGTGTGCTCCCCAACCCGCTCATGGTTGACATCCCTGTCCCCAACCTGCGCCAGCAACTCAACATGAAGCCCGACCAGGTGCTCATCATGTACCACGGACGCTTGTGCCACGAGAAGGGCGTTGACACACTCCTCAAGGCAATAACTCAGCTCGACCGCAGCAAGTACAAACTCGTGGTGATGGGCGAGGGCACACGCAAGTTCACCACAGCGCTCAAGGGGTTCATCGTTGCCAACCAACTGGTGCGCAACGTGAGTCTGATGGGTTTCTGTAATAATATCACCAAGTTTGTAAGCCAGTGCGACATGGGCGTACTCCCGTCGGTTGCACCCGAGGCTTTGGGTATCGCCAACCTTGAGTACATGATGCAGGGCAAGCCCCACATCACCACCAACAACGGTGCCCAGGTTGAATATGTGGTCGACGGCAAGAACGGTTTGCTCGTGCAGCCCGACAACCAGTTTGCTCTCGCCGCTGCCATCCAGATGCTTATCGACGAACCCGACACTCGCAAGCGACTGGGCACACAGGCCCAAGAGGACTTTGACCAGAACCTCAACTACGACCGATTCTACAACGACATCACTTCTCTATACCTGAGCATCAAGCGCAAGGGAAAAGATAACTCATAATAAATCAATCCACATTACCTAAAAAAATGATTATAGCATTTGACGGATACAGCGCCGTCTACGAAAATAAACGAAGCACTAATTACAGCCGACATCTCATCGATGCCATGTCGGCCGAGTACCCCAACGACCTTTTTTACATCTACTCGGCCACTCTCATCGACAACAACTACCTCACGCCCATCATCACGCGCCCACACGTTGAGGTCAAGACCCAGCGTTCGGGAATGAGCACATTCATGTGGCGTAACTTTGGCGGCATACTCGAGAGTATCAAGCGACACCACATACAGGTGTTCCACGGCGTGTGCGGCCAGTTACCCCTGCGCATACGACGCGGCGATGCGGCATCGGTAGTGACCTTCGAGGACACCACTTTCCTCGACCAGAAAGGCATCTCGGCTGCATGGAAGCGTTTCATGGCTCGCAAGTCGGTGAAGAACGCCGACGCCATAGTCGTGCAACGCGAGATAGACCGCAAGCGCGTGGTCGAAGAGATGGGGGCTCCGGCACATCTCGTAAAAATGGTGTTGCCCGGCATTCCCCTCATGTATTCCGAGAACGTAAAGCATTCCTATGTAAAGAACGCTAACGACAAGTACAAACTTCCCGAGCGATACCTCGTTATCGAAGGCACCATCGACTCGAGGAGTCACGCCATGCAGGTGCTCAAGGCCATTGAGCGTAGCGGCGACGAGGACTTGTGCCTCGTGCTGCTGGGCAAGGGTCCCGACGACTACATCCTCGAACTCAAGAAGTGGTCGGCTTGCCACGACATGATGCACCGCCTCATTCACATACACAACGTGCGCACCGCCTATATCCCTGCAATCACCTCACAGGCGCTACTGAGCTTCTCGAGCAACCACGAGGGCAAGTACCCCTATGGCGCGCTGCATGCACAGGTTTCGGGATCGGCACTTGTTGCCGAGCCACAGATTGCCGACGTAGTTGCCGACGGTGCCGTCCTTACCGACCTGAACGACATCGATGCCATCGCCGACGTAATCAAGCAGTACACTACCGACGAGGATGCTCGCCAGCAACTCATCGCGCGCGGCAAGAAGAACGCCGAGAACCACAAACCCGAGAACATGGCGCACGCCTACCACGACATCTACCGCGAGGCTCTAAAGAACCGCCTCAAGGGTAGCGATGACTAATCATCTAATAAACAATACAATACGCCCGCGCAGCAAACCTATGCTACGCGGGCGTTATTTCATCTTAGGACACGATTCATCACAGTTTCAACCGTCTCCACAAGGGACGCGGAATACGGCGCCACAGGGCGGTGACTATGCGCCAGCGCCAGTCGATGACGCGCACATGCTTGCGGTGCTCTATTGCCCACACCATCTCGCGAGCCACGCGGGTAGGGGAGAGGAGCATGGGATACTTGTTGCCGTCGTTGAGCAGGTCAGTATCGACAAACCCCGGCCGCAGGTCGGTGAAACAGATGTCGAGCCCTCGCGCATGCGCTTGTTGCTCAAGAGCCTGGATGTAGCATCCTTGAAACGCCTTGGTGGCCGAGTAGGATGGGGCAGGGCCCAGTCCCTTCGTGCCCGCAATCGACGATATTACGGCTATGTGGCCATGTCCCTGCTGCGCCATGTAGCGATAGGCCTCACCCACGATGCGCGCAAAGCCCAAGCCATTGGTTTCCACAGTGCGCAGTTCTGTTTCGGCTTCAAGGGTGCGGTTCTGCTTGCCTATGCCCGAGGCATAAAACAGCAGGTCCATGCCGCCATGGCGCTCAATAAGTTCTCTTAACTGCTGTTCGCATCCCTCGCGGGTTACATCAATCGCGCAAGTCGTTACCTTGCCGGGGTATTCGGCGGCAAGTTCCTCGAGGCGCTCGATGCGGCGGGCGGCAACACCCACGGTCCAGCCGCGCTCAAGCAACAGCTTTGTCACCTCGCGGCCCAGCCCCGACGATGCGCCCACAATTATTGCCCGTTTTTCGTTGTTTTGCATATTCATGTTCTGTTTTGGGTGTAAATTACGGCATTTTTGCCGTTGCTTGCAAGTTTTTGGCCGAGAAAAACACGATAATTACAATTTTAATTGTAAAAGAGTAAATAAATATATATCTTTGCGATAAAT
Source organism: bacterium UBA1790 (assembly GCA_002314465.1). Taxonomy (GTDB): domain Bacteria; phylum Bacteroidota; class Bacteroidia; order Bacteroidales; family Muribaculaceae; genus Sodaliphilus. Next base: position 3,910 of record DCGA01000026.1, read on the forward strand.
TAGACGAGGTGTGTGGTTATACCTCGCCTTGTGACATGAGATAACAAATATTGATACTGATAATAACAAAACAAAACTATTGATTATGAAATGTCCCAAGTGTGGCAATAATGCCCCCGATGGTTCGGCATTCTGCAACCAGTGTGGTACTCCGCTCAACAGCGACATACAGTGCCCCTCATGCAACAATTTAATCCCCGGTAACTCAGTGTTCTGCCCCAAGTGCGGCAAGATGGTGCGCAACGACATGAACGAGGGCGAAACATTCAACCAGCAACAGGCTCGCCTGCGCCAGGAACAAGAGGCCGCTGCGGCTCAGGAGGCCGAGCGTCAGCGCCAGGAAGAGGCAAGACTCATCAAGCAACAGGAATATGAGCGCCAGCGCCAGGAGGAGATGCGCCGCCAGCAAGCCGCTGCTGCGGCTGCAGCAGCACGCCAGCAGGCCGACCCTTGGCAGAAGAGCCAGCAATATGAAGAAGAGGAATATGACGAGGAAGAAACCGCTCCCAAGTCAAACTTCAACCGCAACCTTGTTACAGGTATCGCAATCGTTGTGGGTGTTGTAATCCTGCTCATGCTTCTGCGCACTTGCGGCAACGACAGCGACCGCAGCAACCCTGCACTCGCCGATTCTACAGCGACCGAGATGCTCAACGGACAGGACCCCCTCGCGGTGTTCAACAGCGAGATGGGACGCAGCAACTATATGGGCGACGGCGCCACTACCGCCACTGCAATCGCAGTTCCCGCCCACGATGGCAAGCCCAACTACATCCTGGGTATCACCTACCAGTCAGACCCCACCAACCGTTCGTTCTACAAGATTTACAAGGTAACACAGAACGGCACTGCATGGAGCCTTGAGCAACTCCACACCCAGTATATCAACGGCCGCTCGGTTTCGTTCAACAACGCCGAGCTCATCGCAGCCGACGGACAAACTCCCCGCGCAGTCACAATCGACGGCAAGGACTACTTCTACTACGCTTACGCCAACATGCCCCAGGGCTCACACGTGGGCGGCACAGGACGCGTTTCATTGTGCCTCTACGACGTTGACGATCACAAACTCACCACCCTCGACTACGACGGTATCATCACCGTGCGCGAGGACGGACGCCAGTATGTCAACGGCAAGCCCCTCCAGAGCGTGAACGGCACGCTCACACGCTTCCTTGCACAGGAGGCTCAGAGCATCAAGGTTATCTACTTCCCCACCGAGGAAGAACTTAAGGCTCAGCAAGAAGAGGAAGAGAAGGCCGAGGAAGAGGCTTCTCTTGAGGGTCCCGAGAATGCATCGGCTCGCTGGAGCGCCGATAACGAAGAAAAGGTTGCAAGCGCCAAGGGCGGACATGAAGTGACCATGAAGCCCCAGACCTACGACAAACCCATCTTCAAGAGCGAGAACAAGCACAAGTCTATCTCTAACGAGGAGTATGTGGTATTCAGCGACAACTCTGGCGCGGTATACGGCTTCAACAAGAACTCACGCAAGTACTTCGTCATCTACACCCCCTCGACTCCCACAACACCCTCCGACATCGGTTTTGCCGACTCTGAGAACAACATCCTCAACATTCGCACCGCCGAGGGCCGTTTCCAGTACAACCTCAAGAGCGACAAGTTCAAGAGCAACAACGAGTAACAACACTTCACGATATACTACGCTACATGTTAGAAATACGCGAAATCAAACCCACCAAGAGCGAACTCACCAAGTTTGTTCACTTCCCTATCGATTATCTCTACAAGGATAACGACTGCTACGTACCCGCCATGATTATTGACGAGGTTGCGATGTTCGATCCCAAGGAGAACCCCGCATTCGACTTCTGCGAGGCCGTTTACTACATGGCCTATCGCGACGGCAAGCCCGTGGGCCGCATTGCCGGCATCATCAACCGCATCGTGAATGAGCGCAGCGGTAAGCAGGAAGGTCGATTCGGCTTCATCGACTTCATCGACGACAACGAGGTCGTCGACGCACTCATCAATGCCGTTACAATGTGGGTAAAGAGCAAGGGAATGAACATCCTTACAGGCCCTCTGGGATTTACCGACATGGACCCCGAGGGTATGCTCGTTGAGGGTTTTGACCAACTCAGCACACAGGCAACCATCTACAACCATCCTTACTATCCCAAGCACATGGAGCGCCTGGGATTTGAGAAAGACGCCGACTGGATTGAGTTTAAAATCAACATCCCCGACGAGATTCCCGAAAAGATGGTACGCATCGCGCAGATTGTCAAGACCCGTTACAAACTCGAGAACCTGCACCTTACAAGCCGCAGCGAACTCAAGAAGAAGTATGGCAAGGCTATCTTCTCGCTCATCAACGAGGCCTATGACACCCTCTTCGGATACTCGCCCCTGAGCGACAAGCAGATTAAGCACTACATCGACATGTACCTGCCCTTCCTGCCTCTCAACGACCTCTCGCTCGTTGTCAAGGAAGACGGTGAACTCATAGGTGTGGGTATCGCAATACCCTCGCTGTCGCGTGCTCTCATCAAGGGCCGCGGACGCCTGTTCCCCACAGGCTGGTATCACCTCATCAAGGCGCTCAAGGGCAAGAACGACATCGTGGACCTCATGCTCATCGCCGTCAAGCCCGAGTACCAGAGCAAGGGTGTTAACTCGCTCATCTTCTGCGACCTCATCCCCAACTTCAGGGCCAACGGCTACGTATATGCCGAGAGCAACCCCGAACTTGAGGCCAACCAGAAGGTGCAGCAGCAGTGGGCCTACTTCGACTACGTGCAGCACAAGCGTCGCCGCGCGTTCACTAAGGAAATTTAAACAAGAATATAGTGGCATGCCAGGCACACGCTGGCATGCCCGATAAAAAACAACAAAGCTACTAAATGTTATGAAACTTATTTCGGTTGAAAACAAAGACGTATTGGGAATTTTAGCCAATGAGAAAATTGAAGCATTAAAGGAAACCGCCGCCCAGGCTCTCGAAACCCTTGAGAAGGGCAACGGCGCCGGCAACGACTTCCTGGGTTGGGTTAACCTGCCCTCGTCTATCAACGACGAGATGCTCACAAGCATCGAGAACACAGCCAAGAAACTGCAAGATGACTGCGAGTTTGTGGTTGCCATCGGCATCGGCGGCAGCTACCTCGGCGCCAAGTGTGTTATCGAGGCTCTC
>DCGA01000026.1:7093-7350 GCA_002314465.1 bacterium UBA1790
TCGAGGCTCTCAACGACAACTTCGCGGCCTACAAGAAGTCTAAGGGCGCACGCATCCTCTTCGCCGGCAGCAACATCGGCGAGGACTACCTGCACGACCTCATGGACCTGCTCAAAGACCGCAAGTTCGGTATCATCGTAATCTCTAAATCGGGTACTACCACCGAGCCCGCCATCGCATTCCGCCTGCTCAAGGCTATGCTCGAGCAGCAAGAGGGCAAGCAGTGGGCAGCCGAGCACACCGTTGCCATCACCGAC
>DCGA01000012.1 GCA_002314465.1 bacterium UBA1790
TCGTGTTCCACTGCCTCATCTTCCCCGCTATGCTCATGGCCGAGGGCAGCTACCAGCTTCCCGAGAACGTGCCCGCCAACGAGTTCCTTAACCTTGAGGGCGACAAGATTTCTACCAGCCGCAACTGGGCGGTGTGGTTGCACGAGTATCTCGAGGACTTCCCCGGCAAGCAAGACGTATTGCGCTACGTGCTCACCGCCAACGCTCCCGAGAGCAAGGACAACGACTTTACATGGCGTGACTTCCAGGCACGCAACAACAACGAACTCGTTGCCATCCTGGGCAACTTCGTTAACCGTGCACTGGTGCTCACTCACAAATACTTCAACGGCGTGATTCCCGAGGCTCACGAGCTGCAGGACATCGACCGCGAGGCTCTAGGCGAGTTCAAAAACGTGAAGGAAACCCTCGGCGCCAACATCGAGAACTTCAAGTTCCGCGAGGCTCTCAAGGACGCAATGAACCTGGCACGCATCGGCAACAAGTATCTTGCCGACACCGAGCCCTGGAAACTTGCCAAGACCGACATGACTCGCGTGGAGACCATCATGAACCTCGCGCTGCAGATTACAGCCAACCTCGCAATCGCATTCGAGCCCTTCCTGCCCTTCAGCGCCGAGAAACTGCGCGGCATGCTGGGTATGGGCGAAGTCGACTGGAACAAGTTGGGCAACACCGACATCCTGCCCGCAGGCCACAGCGTCAACAAGCCCGAACTTCTCTTTGAGAAGATTGAGGACGACGTTATCGAAGCACAGATGCAACGCCTCGAGCGCATCAAGCAAGAGAATATCGTCAACAACTTCAAGCCCAAGGAGGTCGCTCCTCTCGTGACTATCGACGATTTCGCCAAGCTCGACATCCGCGTGGGTACAGTACTCGAGTGCAGCAAGGTGAAGAAAAGCGACAAACTGCTCCAGTTCAACATCGAGGACGGCATGGGCGGACGCACCATCGTGAGCGGCATCGCCAAGTGGTATGAGCCCGAGGAACTCGTGGGCAAGCAAGTGTGCTTCATCGCCAACTTCCCGCCCCGCAAACTCAAGGGCGTTGAGTCTCAGGGCATGATTCTGAGCGCCGAGGATGCCGACGGACGCCTCATCGTCATCGGCCCCACCGGTCCCGTTAAGCCCGGTGCTTCTGTTGGATAATTTTTCACGACATATACCGGTGGCCACAACACAGCCACCGGTTGTTTTTTAACCCATAACCTATGATTCTCATTGTTCTGCCCATCTTGTGCCTGCTCATGTTTGAACTGGGCCTCACGCTCAAGGTGGACGACTTCAAGAAACTTGCCCGGCAACCCCGTGCGGTTGCCGCTGGCATGATAGGGCAGTTGGTACTGCTCCCCGTATTGGCTTTTGCTCTTGCATCGGCTCTCCACCTGCAGCCCTTGTTCTTTGTGGGCCTCGTGCTCATCGCTTGCTGTCCCGGCGGCAGTTCGTCCAACGTGTTCTCCATGCTCGCCAAGGGCGATGTGGCGCTTAGCGTTACCCTCACCGCTATCAGTAGTGTGGTTACACTGTTCACCATACCCTTCATTATGGCCTATGCCGTTGCTCACTGCGGCGGTGACGTGCAGGGCAACATCACACTGCCAGTAGGCAACCTGCTGGTGCAAAACCTCGTGCTCATGTTCCTGCCCATGGCACTGGGCGCAATCATGCAGCGCAAGTGGGTCAAGGCTGCCGACGCTACACACCGCGTGCTCAGCAAACTCGCCTTCCCTGCTCTTATGCTGCTGGCGGGTATCTTCTTCGTGCAGCACCATGCCACAATCGCCGACAACTTTGCAGTGCTCGGTCTTAGTGTGACCGTGCTGCTGCTTGTGGCAGTGGCATGCGCATCGCTGCTGTCGTGGACCATGCGCCTCGACGGACAGCGCCGACGCACCATCGTCATTGAGGTGGGTATGCAGAATGCCGCACAGGCCATCACCGTGGCGTCAAGTCCGTTTATTTTCAACAACAGCGAGATTGCAATTCCCGCCATCATCTATGCTCTGCTCATGAACGTGGTATTGCTCACCTATGTAGGGGTGTACAAATTGCGTTCTCGCAACAAGGAATAAAACAATTATGAAGACCCTTCTGCTTATCCTCGCCACAGCCATCGCACTCACAGCGTCGGCGCAAAGCCCGATGCTGGGCACTTGGACCGGAAAACTGGACCTGGGTTTGGCCAAACTCACCCTTGCCATTAACCTGAGCAACGATGCCGCAGGCAACGTGCAGTGCACGCTCGACAGCCCCGACCAGGGTGCCAAGGGCATTCCTGCTAACGTGAACGCATGCACCGACGACTCTATCTCGGTTTCGGTGCCGCAAATAGGCATGACCTATACAGGACGCCTTGCGGGTAATGTACTCAAGGGCAATTTCAGCCAGATGGGCCGCACATTCCCCCACGACTTCACAAAGGGCGAGGAAAAAGTCAACCGTCCGCAGACTCCCGTAGCGCCGTTCCCCTATAAGAGCGAAGAAATCACTTTCACCAACCATGCCGACGCCGCTATGCTCACCGGCACCGTGACCTATCCCGTGGGCTACGAGAAGATGAAGCCCGCCGACGTACCCGTGGTTCTCATGGTTACCGGCAGCGGACTGCAAAACCGTGACGAGGAGTTGCTCGAGCACAAGCCTTTCCTTGTGATTGCCGACTACCTGGCGCGCAACGGCATCGCATCGCTGCGTTATGACGACCGTGGCACCGGCGACAGCAAGGGCGGTGACAACACACAGGCTACCACTCTCAACTATGCCAACGACGCACAGGCTGGCCTCAACTTCCTCAAGTGCATGAATAAGTTCGGTAAATTCGGCGTTTTAGGACACAGCGAGGGCGGCAACATAGCCTTCATTCTGGGCGCTCGCGACAAGGCCGACTTCATTGTGAGCCTTGCTGCTGTGGGTGTAAAGGGCGACACAGCCCTCACGGCACAAGCCAACCGCGTGATGCAACTCAACGGCATGCCCGGAACTGCACGCACCGCAGACTACCGCAACATGGTGCTCATGCAGAACAAACCCTGGCTCACCTTCTTCGTCAACTATGACCCGGCACAGGACATAGCCCAAACACGCTGCCCGGTGCTTGCTCTCAACGGCGACAAGGACTGCCAGGTAATATCTTCGCTCAACCTTGAGGGTATCAAGGCGGCTCTTCAACCCAACGAGTTCAACCGTTGCATCGAGTACCCTGGGCTCAACCACTTGTTCCAGGAGTGCACTACCGGCAACGCTACCGAGTACCGCAGCATTGAGCAAACCATTTCACCCCAAGTATTAAAAGACATCGTCGAGTGGATAAAGAAACTCAAATAACAGGCAAGACGCTATATGTAAGCGACATGGACGGCACCCTCATGGGCAGTGACTCAAGGGTATCGCCGGCTACCGCATCTATCATCAACCGCCTCGCAGCCGAGCGTGGCATGCTGTTTACCGTGGCTACCGCGCGCACACCGGCCACCGTGGTGCCACTCATGAGCGAGGTAAAGACCTCCCTACCCTACATTGTGCTCGCAGGAGCAGCCATGTGGGATGCCCGGGAAGGCGCTTTTGTCGATGTACAGGCTATTCCCCACGATGTGGTACGTGCCATTGCAGCAATCTTCGAGAAACACGGGTTGCGCCCATTCATTTACCGACAGCACGGCAACCGCATCCACGCCCACCACTATGGCGATATGTCGGCACAGGAACGCAAGTTTGTTGACGAACGTCTGGGCACTCCGTTCAAGAAGTTCTTCCTCGACGACGAGAACTACCACACCAACGACGACATGGCGATGCTCATCTTCTCGATGAACGACTACGACACCCTCAAGCGCATTTACAACGAGGTGCGCGACACTGTCGACTGCTCACCCATGTTCTACCACGACATCTTCGACCCATCTGTAGGACTGCTCGAGATCTACACCAGCGGATGCACCAAGGCGGGTGCCATCAAGAGGCTTGCCGCGCGTGTGGGAGCAAGCCGCGTGGTGGCATTCGGTGACAACCGCAACGACATCGCCATGCTTGAGGCTGCCGACCATGCAGTGGCCGTAGAGAACGCATTCCCCGAGGTCAAGGCTGTGGCTCACGAGGTTATCGGCCTGAATACCGATAATGCCGTGGCTCACTGGCTTGAAGAACATGTCGATTGACATTCTACAAATAACAAATATCGATTATTTATCCATATTTTTTTGCTATCTTTGCAAAAGTTATGAAGAGATTTACTTTTACTTTAGTGTATGTGATGGTCGTGGCTCTCGCCATGGCCGCATCGGGTGTCGACATCGAAGAAAACCTTAAGCGATATGACCTCGCAAGCAACAGCGAGCGCGTTACCATTGCCAACCTGCTGTTCAGCAATAACTTGATTCCCGACACAACATTACATTTCGAGAAAAACGTAAATCCCGACTACCTGGAGGCTACTGTCACCTACTGGGCCGCCGAGTATTTTTACGATAAGAGCCAGTATGACCGTGCGGCAATCTACCTTAACCGCTCTCTGCCGTTGCAACGCAAGTTGAACAACGAATCAGAATTGGCCGACTGCATTAACCTGCCGGGAGATACCTATATCCGATTAGGCGACTTTGCCACCGCAATAAAGTACCAGGAAGAATGTCTCAAACTCGACCAGAAGAGCGGCGACAAGAAACTCATCAGTTCGTCTCTAAATAACATTGCGGCTACCTGTCTCACCGCCGGACTTCCCGGTCAAGGCGAGAAACACATTACCGAAGCCATCAAGATTGAGCGCACACTCAATCGCCCGGGCATTCTTGCAATAAGACTGGGTATGGCAAGCGAGATATA
>DCGA01000177.1:0-4937 GCA_002314465.1 bacterium UBA1790
GGCCTGGGTCTGCGCTTCCTGCGTCACATCGAGCGCAATGCCGTGCTGCTGTTCATGGTTCCCGCCGACAGCGACGATATCGCCAAGGAATATGCCGTGCTGTGCAACGAACTTGAGACCTTTAACCCCGACCTCGTGGAGAAACCCCGCGTGCTGGCTATCACCAAGTGTGACATGCTCGACGACGAACTCATAGAGGAGATGCGCGCCGAGTTGCCCGAGGGGGTTGAGGCAGTGTTTATCTCAAGTGTGGCTCAGATGGGCCTTACCCAACTCAAGGACCTGCTGTGGCGCACCATCAACGATGAGCGCAACCGCATCCCCGAGAATATCGTGCAGAAAGACCTCGACGAGCGCCATCGCGTTCAGGCCGAGGACGAGTTTATCTTCTCGGCTTCAGACCTCGAACCCGAGGAGGAAGAGGAAGAATACAACCCCATTGAGCGTGCCGGCGGCAAGATGATTGGCCCCGACAGCAAAGAATGGAGCGAGGAATACTGGGAGACCGACTACCAGGACGAGAACGACGACTTCCAGGTGGTGAGCGATCCCGACGAGGAACAGCAGTTTTAATGAATAAAGGAAGACGGCTATGCAGGTGAATGAGATTACGAGTTTGACCAATGCCCGCGTTAAACGACTGGTGGCGCTACAGCAGAAGAGTGCTGAGCGTGTGCGTGAGGGCGTTTTCGTGGTTGAGGGTGTGCGCGAACTGCAACGTTGCAGTGCCGCCGGCCTTGAGATTGCCGAGGTGTATTATTGCCCCGCCATCCTGCCCCAGTTGCCCGCAGTGAAGTGCGATGCCGTCTATGAGGTAACACAGGCAGTATATGAGAAGATTGCCTACCGCGGCGGTACAGAAGGTGCGGTGAGCATCGTCAAGACCCGTTCGCTCGGCCTTGCCGACCTTGATCTGGGCGACAGCCCCCTTATTGTGGTGCTCGAGAGCGTGGAGAAACCCGGCAACCTGGGTGCAGTGCTTCGCAGTGCCGATGCGGCCGGAGCCGATGCCGTGATCGTGTGCGACCCGCTCACCGACTTGTGGAACCCTAACCTGGTGCGTAGCAGTACGGGTGCAGTGTTCAGCGTGCCCTGCGTGGCTTGCAGCAGCGAGGAGTGCATCGCCTTCCTCAAGGAGCGTGGGGTGACCATCCTAACAGCCCAACTGCAGGACAGCGAACTCTATTATGACACCGACATGAAGGGCGCCACAGCCATTGTGATGGGAACAGAGGCTACGGGCCTTACCAACGCGTGGCGTGAGGCTGCCGACGCCCATATACGCATTCCCATGCTTGGCACCGTCGACTCGCTCAACGTGAGCGTGAGCGCCGCCATCCTCCTATATGAAGCAGTTAAACAACGTCAAACTAAATAAAATACACTACTATGAAGAAAGCAATGATTGCACTTGTCATGCTCGTGTGCATGGCATTCACCGCCGATGCAATGTACTACCAGTTGCAGTACCGCGGCACTATAGGCAGCAATGAGGTGGAAGTGGCACTGGGCTACAACACCGGCGACGCTGCCACAGGCGGCAAGCCCTACTGGATAAGCGGCAGCCGTTACCGTTACACCAAGGTGGGCAATGGCGAGTCCATCACCCTCAAAGAACTATCCAAGGCATCAAGCAAGACTTGGCAGTTTGACGAATACTCAGGCGGCAAACTCACCGGCCACTGGTTTGTGAAGCAGACCAACAACGGCCTCGAAGGCACTTTCCGCTCGGCCAAGACCGGCAAGAAATACCGCATCAAGCTCTACAACGTTCAAGAGGAAGAGTGGGAGTGGTAATTCCCCCAATCTATGATATAACAAAGGGCAAGCGCCATCACGGTCGCTTGCCCTTTGTTGTTAACCATTAATGAGAAAAGCACCCCGAGGGTGGGGTGCTTTTTATGTGTTGTGCGGGAGGGTTATTACTTGATAACCTGACCTGCTGCGTTGTACTTAACGCCGTCCTTCTCGATAACGAGCTGACCGTTTACGATGCTCTTAACAGCCTTAACCACGTTTTCAACGGTTACGTCGGTGATTGCAGTGGGAGTCTTAGCGGGCATGTAGATTACCTCGCCGAGAGACTCGTTGTCGGCCTTGTGGGTGATAACGGTCTCAATCTTCTCGGCAGTCTGCTCGTCTACGTTCCAGGTGTTGCCCTGTGCGTAAACAGTGCTTGTACCGTTGTTGTAGAGGTCGTAGAGAACGCCGTTGTTGCCGTTGTTCTTGAATACGTTGTCACCGGGGTTGTAGTCCTCAGCGTTGGGGTCTTCAACCTTACCAGCGTTAACCTCGGGCTTGCCGATGATGGTGATGCCCCACAGATTGGTGTCCATAAGGTTACCTCTGATGTAAGCCTTGCCCAGACCGTTGGTGTCGTAGAGGCTGATAGCGCTACCGCCGTTGTTGGCGTTGGGCTCGTAAGTGTTGTCAACAATCTGGTTGTCAACGATAACCATGTTAACGCCACCGGTCATTGTGATACCATAACGGTTCTTTGTAACAAGGTTGTCCTTGATGGTAACGGTGTTGCTGTGAGCGAGACCGAGCATGTTGCTTACTGCGATACCACCAACCTTGGTTAAATTGCTACCGCCGCCGATGATGTTGTTGCCTACGATTTCAACGTCCTCGGTACCAGCGCTTGTGAGGTTGATCTGGGGACGGTTAGCGTTCTTGTAGTTGTTAGCAAGGAACTCGCAGTTGTAAATCTTGATGCCGATGGGAGTGTTGGCACCGTTGCCGATTGCAGCACCTGCGCTGTTGCTGAAAGTACAAGCCTTGAACGAATTGGCACCAGTGCTTGTCTTGCTGAAGTTCATGCAAGCGCCGCTTGCCTGTGAGCCGTTGTAGCTGTCGAATGTGCAGTTTTCGGCCTGAACATAACCGTTGGCAGCACCCATAGTGATACCTACATACTCCATGCGAGTGTTCTTGAGCAATGCAACTGCATTGTCAGAGTACATGCGGAAACCCTTGGGGGTAGTACCCTCAACACCTGTGATAAGTGCTGTGTCGGCGGGTTGGCAGTCGAGTGTACCGTTTACGTTGATCTGAATCTTGTCGTTGAACTTAACGACCTCGTTGTTCTGAATCTTGAGAACGTCGCCTTCAGAGATTGTGAAGGTTGAGTCGAGAACCCAAGCACCGTCGACGCTTCTTACACCGCAAGCCTCGACCTGCGAGAGGTCGGCGAGGGTATAAGTTGTACCATTACCGGGAGAAACGAAAGCCTCGGCTGAAGCCGATGCAGTCACTGCGATGGCAGCGAAAAGAGTGTAAAACTTCTTCATAATAATACTGTATTAATTGATAAAATTAGGAGTTAAAAATCTTTATTTGTCATAAGATTCACGGGCATCGTCAATGGTGATGCCCGTGTCCTTGTTGTTACTTGTCGAGGGGACGCAGTGACACTGCCCAACCGCCGCCGGCTACCGAACGGAGTTTGAGAACGGTCTTGGTGGTCACGGTCTTCTTGGTGATGACGTAGGCCTGGGGATTGGTCTTGTAGTCGGCATCCTTGGCATCGGCATAGATGATTGCCTCATACTTGCAGCCTTCGTCGAGGAAGTCGAGCTTCACCTGTGAGTCGTGAGCGGTCTTGCCTGCCACGCTGCCCATGAACCAGTTGTCACTGCCCTTGGCCTTGCGTGCGATGGTAATGTACTCCATGGGCTCGGCCTCGAGGTATACCGACTTGTCCCAGTCTACCGCAACGTCCTTGATGAACTGGAAGGCATCGAGATGCTTCTCGTAGTTCTCGGGGAGGTCGGCAGCCATCTGCAGCGGGCTGTACATGGTCACGTAGAGAGCGAGCTGACCGCCGATGGTAGAGAGCACGCGTGACTTGTTGCCGGCGTAGGTGAGGTCCATTTCAAAGATACCGGGGGTATAGTCCATGGGACCGCCCTGCAGACGTGTGAAAGGCAGGATTGCTGTGTGGCCGGGCTGTGTACCGCCGAATGCCTGGTACTCGGTGCCGCGTGCGCTCTCGTTGCCGATGAGGTTGGGATAGGTGCGGCACAGGCCGGTGGGGCGTACTGCCTCGTGGGCGTTGACCATGATGCGGTGCTTGGCAGCCTCTTTCACAGCGTAAAGGTAGTGGTTGACGAGCCACTGGCCGTAGTGATGCTCGCCACGGGGGATAATGTCGCCCACGTAGCCAGACTTCACTGAGTTGTAGCCATATTTGTTCATGAGTTTGTAAGCCTTCTCCATGTGGCGCTCATAGTTGCGCACGCTCGATGACGACTCGTGGTGCATCATGAGCTTCATGCCCTTGCTGTGGGCATACTCGTTGAGGTACTCGATGTCGAAGTCGGGGTAGGGAGTCACGAAGTCAAAGACGTAATCCTTGCTGTTGCAAGCCCAGTCTTCCCAACCGATGTTCCAACCCTCAACGAGGACTGCATCGAAACCGTTCTCAGCAGCGAAGTCGATATACCTGCGAACATTCTCATTGGTTGCACCATGGTAACCGTGAGGAGTGGCCTTAGAGTAATCGAAAGTAGCAAGGTCAATAGCTGGGGAATCGTTGGTATAGCTCCATGCGCTCTTGCCGGCGATCATCTCCCACCAAACACCCATGTACTTTACAGGATGGATCCATGAAACGTCCTCAAGGGCGCATGGGTCGTTAAGGTTGAGGATGAGGCGTGAAGCGAGCTGCTTGCAAGCGCTATCAGCTACCTGGACTGTTCTCCAAGGAGTGGTGCGAGGAGCCTGCATGTAACCCTTCCAACCATTAGCCTCAGGTGTCACGAATGAAGTGAATGTGAGGGTCTGAGGGTCGAGAAGGAGGTGCATTGCGCCATAGTTCACAGCAGCAGCCTCATGGATATTGATATAAAGTCCGTCATCAGTTCTCATCTGGAGTGAAGTCTGCACGCCATTAGGAGAGAACGGAGTCTGGGAATCGTTTCTGTTGAGAGCCT
>DCGA01000177.1:5010-6308 GCA_002314465.1 bacterium UBA1790
TCGAAGTCACCTGGAATCCACCATGCAGTGTGGTCACCTGCCATGCGGAACTCAGTGAGCTCTTCCTTGATCACGAAATATGAAAGCGAGCGCTGCTCAGGGAACTCGTAGCGGAAACCGAGACCGTCGTTATAAAGGCGGAAACGGATAGCCATCTTCTTGCCATCCTTTCCTTCCTCGTCAGCAGGCTGAACGAGAGAGACGAGCAACTCCTTATAGTTGTTCTCAATACTGCTCTCCTCACCCCAGACTGGAGTCCAGGTCTCGCTGAATGAGGTTGTGTCAACTGACTCAACCTCGAAGTCCTCATTGAACATGAAACTAGGATCGTAGTCAATCTTGTCAACATTGTCTGAGGTGACAACAAGGTTCTGTGCCTTGAGGTTGCCACGGAGCTCGAAACCGAGGCGGCTAGGAAGCACTACTGCCTTCTCGCCATAGTTTAGAGAGTACATTGGCTCGCCATACTCAGAAAGCATGAAAGTCATGCTGAGCTGGCCATCAGGAGACTGGATTGAAGCAATCTCAGTGGTGTCTGCAGGCACCTGTGCGCAAGCTGCAACCATTACAGCAACCGCAATTGCGTAGAAAATTCTTTTCATATAGGATTAAAGATCAAATTCAACAACGAGAGCACTACGAGGCTTAACCTTCACAGGTGCCGAGAAATCAACAAGCTCGTCAGTAACTACATTCTTACCACCAACGAGCGCAGGAGCGTCAGCTCCTCTGCGGGCTGCTCCAGCGACGGTGAACTCAGCGTAGTCCGCCCATGGAACGATTTCGTTGCGACGAGAGTTGTTTACAAACACGAACACAACCTGCTCCTTGTTGTAGCGGAAGTATGCGTATGTGTTGTCACGACGAAGGAAGTGGATAGTAGAGCCATTATGGATCGCAGTTGCTGTCTTACGCCACTGGAAGAGCTTCTGGGTGTAATCATGGACATCAACTGCAACCGGGTCGTTCTGCCAGTCAAGCGGGAAGTCGATGCGGAGTCCGCCGTGGCCCTGGCTACGGTCCTTTGAGATTGCCATGAGCTCGTCAGCATAAAGGATCTGAGGGATACCACGAAGGGTCGCCATGAGGGTCATGACGATCTTCTGGCGAGGCACACTGTGGTTGAGGACGTCAGCGATACGGTCGGTGTCGTGGTTTCCTGGGAAAATCAACATGTTGTTGACGTCGGTGTAGTAGAGGTCATTGGCGATTGAATCGTAGATCTTCACCATGCCCTCATCCCAGTTGACGGTGTCGCGAGGCATGCCCTGGCAGATTGCGCTCTGGAGAGGGAAATC
>DCGA01000180.1:0-6070 GCA_002314465.1 bacterium UBA1790
AAGGATGTTTGTGAGCCGTTTCATGTCGGTTCCTCCCGCCAAACTCGAACTGGGCACATCCATGGAACAGGTGATGAAGACATTTGACTCAACCGGTGCATGGAACCTGCCCGTGGTTGAGGAAGGGAAATACGTGGGATTTGTATCTAAATCTAAGATATTCAACTCATACCGACAGGTGCTCAAGCACTACTCGTATGACTAAGGAAAAGATATGGACAAAAAAGACTTAAGGATAGTATTCTTCGGCACTCCCGAGTTTGCAGCGGAGAGCCTCAAGGCGCTCGTTGAGGGCGGCTATAATATCGTGGGCGTGGTTACCGTTCCCGACAAGCCAGCGGGCCGCGGTCGCCATCTGCTCGAGAGCGACGTTAAGCAATATGCCGTGTCGCAGGGTCTGCACGTGATGCAGCCCGTGAAACTCAGGGACGAGGAGTTTGTGAACGAGCTGCGCTCGCTCGATGCGCACCTGTTCATCGTGATAGCATTCCGCATGCTCCCCGAGGTAGTGTGGGGCATGCCCCCCATGGGCACCTTCAACCTGCACGCATCGCTGCTGCCCAAGTATCGCGGCGCAGCCCCAATCAACTGGGCAGTGATGAACGGCGACAAGACCACAGGTGTAACCACATTCTTCCTGAAGCACGAAATCGACACCGGCGATGTGATAGAACAGCGCAGCATAGAGATAGGCCGCAAGGACAACGTGGGCGTAGTGTATGACCGCCTCATGACCATGGGCGCCGGTATGGTGCTCAACACCGTTGACTCGATTGTTGCAGGCGAGGTGAAGCCCATTCCCCAAGACGAGATGCTCACCGCCGGCGAAGAACCTACCCCTGCACCCAAGATTTTCAAGGAGACCTGCCGCATAGACTGGAACCGCACCGCCGAGGAAATTTACAACCACACACGCGGACTCTCGCCCTACCCTGCCGCATGGACCACACTGGTCGATGCCGACGGCAACGAGAGCGTAATCAAGGTGTATGAAACCGGTGAGCCCGAGGAGGCGCAAGGACTTGTACCCGGCACCATTAAGGCCGACGGCAAGACTATGCGCGTGGCATGTGCCGACGGCTGGCTCGAGATAAAGTCGCTGCAGCTGGCAGGAAAGAAACGCATGGACGCCGATGCCTTCATGCGCGGCTTCACCCTGAACCACACCTGCAAATAATCAATAGCAAAAAATACACATAAGATGAAGAAATTACTCTACACCATAGCAATGATGCTCGTGCTTGCCGCATGCGGCAACGATGAGCCCGATGTGAAGCCCGTAAAACCCGAGGCAGTGGACCTGGGACTGAGCGTTAAATGGGCCACATTCAATGTGGGTGCGATGGAGGTTGATGACTACGGCGGCCTTTACGGCTGGGCCGACACCACCGGTTCGCACAGGACCCTTGACGGCATCACAATGGAGTTTCACGACCTTGAGGGTTACTACATTGTGAACTGGAAGAGCGTGCACTACGGCGGCCTTTCGCCCCTGAAGAATATAAGCGGAAAGGACTGCGACGTTTCCACATACAAATGGGGAAGCGACTGGCGCATCCCCACCAAGGCCGAGATGGACGAACTGCTGACCGAGTGCAAGTGGGAACAGAGTACAGTGGGTACTACTAAGGGATATCGCGTGACTGGTCCCAACGGCAACAGCATATTCATGCCCCTCGCCGGTGAACGCACCGACGGTACCAACGTGAGCCTGCGCGGCGAACGCTTCAACTACTGGACAGCCAACCTTGCTACAGCCACCGAACAGATCAACGACGGAGGTTGCCAGAGCACCATACTGTGCACCGCATGGGCAATGCAGTTCAACGGCAGCAAAATAAGCATGAAGCCCCAGCTGAGGTGCTACGGCTACTCGGTAAGGCCCGTGCACAAATAAGCGAAGCCTGCCACAAAAGGGTTTCTAAAAAAACAAATCCGCCCCTACTCATCGCGAGCCGGAGCGGATTTCTCTTTTTGCAGATTCAAAAAGAGCACTATTGAGAGATTTACATTCTTTGCTTTTGGCTGTTGCCGGCGCCTGTACCTTTGTACTTCTTGTCGGCTTCGTTAAACTTCCACACGACGCTCATGCTGTAGGTGGGCTTGGCGGGATTGGTCAGGGTCATGTGGCGCACGCCCATAGTCACTGCGTCGCTCTTGCCTGTAGAGAGGATGTCGTTGACCTTAACGCCTACCGAAATCACACCCATGTTGTTCTTGAGACTGAAGTCACGCTTAGCACCCAGGGTGAGTACAAAAGCAGCCTTTGTAACACGATAGCTACCGTAGTCGCCGCGAGTGATGAAATCACCGCACGCATTGACGATAAAGCCGTGGGGCAACTCGATGTCATTATCCCAACGGAACTTACCGCAGGGGTGGTTGAGGGTGCTCTCGTTGCCGTCGAGGTCTAATGTCTTGTAATCCTGGAAGCATACCGATGCGCTCCATGTGGGATGCCATTTGCCGATAACAGGACGTGCATACGCACTGAGAACGAACCTGTTAAAAGGATGCTCAGAATTGATGGTGTGGACGATACTTATGGTGTGGTCCTCGCTGCCGGGGAACTGCTCGGTAACAAAAGTCATGTAATCGATGTCGCGTGAATACTGCGCGTTGAAGTTCATCCACTTGTAGCCCACATTGAGGGCGATGTTGTGCACATAGTTAGGGGTGAGGTAAGGGTTACCGCACTGATAAGTATAGTGTGTGGTTGAGATGATGCTGTTAGTGAGGTCGTGGTATGAAGGACGGTTGATGTCCTTGCGGTAACTGAGCGACATCTGAGTCTTGCCCACGGGCATTGATAGCGCTAATGTGGGGAAGAAATCGCCGTAAGAGCGGCACACGTCCTCTTCCTTTACACCGAAGTTATAGTAATCGTTGCCGAGGTGCTCGTAGCGCAGACCTGCCTGCACGAATACGCGGCCAAAACGGCGTCCATACTCAACGAATCCCGAACACATGTTCTCCTTGATGAGGTTATCGCTTGCCTTAACGGGGATAACATCGCTGCTGACGTAACTGTAAGTGTCGGTGCGGCGGTTATAAGAATACTCGGTGCCCACACTGAGGTTACCTTGCAGCAGAGGATAACTGAAGACGAGTTTGCCAGCCCAGAAATTGTTGGTAGACTTAGTGTTGTTGACAATGTTGTAGTGGGTAGCAGTACCTGTATCGGTCGAGATGAGATTCTCATCGGTGGTGTTATCCTCATCGCTCTTATTGAACAATGCGTCGAAGTTGAAGTCGATAGACAGGTTCTTAACGCGGCCGTTGTAGTAACCGCTCAAGATGTGCTTGTGGGAACCACGGTCAACCATAATGTGGCTCTCAGAGCGTTCAAACTGACGGTCGTTCTCAAAGATGTCGGTAACGAGGTCGCCTTCGCCATGATTCTTGAGATTGTGATCCCACTTGTAGAACGCGCCGAACGAATGCTTGTCGTTGATGGTGTAGTTGAACTGCAACTGGGGAGAATAACCGTTCCAGCGCTCGTGAGTGTCCTGGTTGCATACACCACTGTACAGGTAAGAGTCGTTCTTGTAGGTAAGGATATTCTCTTGCAGAGAACGGCCTCCATAGGTACCTGCCCACAAAGATGCGGTGATATCAAGGCCACCTGTGCGATAGTTCACGTCGAGGTTATTGGTGAGTGTTCCCTTATACTTGTACCATGCGTCAACATAATCGACTACGCTGATACCCTCGCCCTTAGCCTTCTTGAGCTGGATGCGAACGACAGCCTTGGTGGCAGCGGCATAGCGAGCACCGGGATTCTGGATAACGTCAACGCTCTGGATTTGATCGGCCTGGATGCGGTCGAGTTCGTTCATGTCCTGCACCTTGCGTCCGTTGATATAAACCTCGGCAGCGCCGCGGCCGGTTACCTCCACGCCCGAGCCCTTGGTAGCCTTGAGCATGGGGAGTTTGTTGAGAACGTCGGTAGTTGTACCGGCCTTCTCGAGGATGCTTCCTGCAACAGTGGTGCGCAGTGCGTCACCCTTTACCTGAGTCTTGGGGAGTGTGCTTTTCACTACTACCTCGCCGAGGGTGATTTCCCAGCGTTTCATGATAGAGTCGAGTTCGGCATTCACCGAGTCAACTTGTTCTACATTGTTTTGTGCGACCATTGCCAGCACGCACAGAGATGCGGCAAGGGATGTAAATACTCTTTTCATAATCATTCAGTCTTTTTAAATATCAAAATCATTTGTCTGTGCTTATTTGACTGCAAAGCTACTATAAAAAGTTGCAGCGAAATTGTAAAAAAAAGACATTTTGGTTATTTTTCCCGAAATGAGTATTAAATGCGTCCTGATACACCTTAATTAAAATGGCACAGAATTTGCTACAATGAAAAAAAAGACTAACTTTGCAAGTGAAATAAAAGACCGTAATGCAAAACAAAAACATTAAACAGAACAATATGAAGAAGATTCTATCACTCGTTATGGCAATGATGTGCATCACAATGGCACATGCCTACGAATCACCCTACAACAACCTGGGTACTGCCCTTAACAAGCCGTTCAAGGTGAAAGGCGGCGCAGGTATCGTGCAGTTTGCCAGTGCATTTAACAATGTACTGCCCATAGAAATGGAGACAGCCATGATAGACCGCAAGGGCGGTTACATCTCATACGCCGAAGAAGGCGACGGCTGCTACAACGTGAACATGTGCATTTGGAACCGCAAGGACGGCAAGAAACTGTTTGTTGTGAGTTATTACATAAACGAGAATGTACCTACAGGCACTGCAGCGGGGAAATGCAGCAAGTACCACTACAACGCACTGAGAAAAGGTTTTTCACCAGACTTTAAATACCTGTGCAACACGGGATTCCGCTCATATCTTTACAATGCGCAAACTGCGACACTCGAGCCTATGGCAGAGTTCCCCGTTAACCAACTTCCCCGCACAGGAGCAGAGAACGATGCCTACTTCATGAACCTCCCCCAAACAGGCAAAGACATCACACTGATAATGGGACTGGAAGATGAAACTTCTTACCACACCCTCGTGTGGAACGGCATGGGATGGACACTCGCCCAGGAACCCAGTGCACGGGTATACATCAAGGACTCAACACCGACAAATGTGCGCATCGCTCCCAAAGGCACCATTGTGGCAACCCTTAACAACAATGACATGATTGTGGTTGACCGCTGCGAGAACGGATGGATGCACATCGCAAGCAATGATTACGAGACAGGGGATGCTCAAGAGGCCGTATTCAAGAACGTCGGTGAAAAATGGGTTCACCGCTCTACCCTCGCCTCGAACTGGCAAGGTGGTGTTGAGAAGTTGCTCTACAGCAGTCCCAACAAGATTTCGGCAGTTGTAGCACGATTTGAAGGCATTGACGACGAAAACGAGATAAAGGAAATCCTTGACTTGAGAAACGGCATGATAAAGGTGCGCACCCACAGTGGTATTGTAGGTTGGGCCGATACCAGCCTTCTGTGCGGCAACAGCCTCACAACCTGCCCCTAACGAAAATAAAATAACGGTGATTGCCACAATGTGAAGCAATAGAAACCGCAAGAAACAACTCCTTCACATCACATATTTAAAGATGTTAAGCCCTTGCATTTGTTGAAAAAATGCAAGGGCTTTGTAAGTTTATTGGGAAAGCGGCAAGAAATGCCAAAAAAAAGCAGTAAATTTGCAAGTTATGATAGCAATAAGACGAACCCTTGCCATAATCATGCTTGCAATCGGCACACTCTCATTAAGTGCGCAGGCTGTCTACATATGCACCGGTCCCCAAAGCACAAGATGGCATACGACATCCAATTGCAGAGGGTTAAACAGTTGCAGTAAACAAATAATATCGGTCTCCCGAGTTTCTGCAGAGTCAAAAGGGAGAACCCCTTGCGGAATATGTGCAAGAAAATACCGTGCCGTTCCAAGAAAGTGTAATAAAAGCCACAAAAGATGATAGCAATCGTGAAATATAATGCCGGCAATGTATTCTCGGTGATGTGCGCAATGCAACGCCTGGGAGTAGATGCCGTGGTTACCGACGACCACGACACGCTGCACAACGCCGACAAGGTGATA
>DCGA01000180.1:6088-8104 GCA_002314465.1 bacterium UBA1790
ATTCCCCGGCGTGGGCGAGGCTTCCACAGCCATGGGCTACCTCAAGGAGAAAGGCCTTGACACGCTCATAGCGAGCCTTAAACAGCCTGTACTGGGTATCTGCATAGGTATGCAGCTGATGTGCCGGCACAGCGAGGAAGGCGATGTGGACGGGCTTGGGATATTTGACACCTGCGTCAAGCGCTTCGACAACAGCGAGTGCCCGCAGCACAAGATTCCTCATGTGGGATGGAACACCGTCGAAGCCAAGGTTGAGGGGCTTGTGGATGCCAAGGTTAGCGGCCGCCATGTGTACTATGTGCACAGCTACTATGCCGAGCCTTGCCAGCACACCGAAGCCGTGACCGACTACATAGTCCCCTTCAGTGCAGTGCTTCACCGCGATAATTTCTACGCCACACAGTTCCACCCCGAGAAGAGCGGAAGTGTGGGCGAAATGATTCTGCGTAATTTCCTTGACCTATGACAATCAACATCATACCCGCAATCGACATCATCGACGGCAAGTGCGTGCGCCTGTCGCAAGGCGATTATGCCCAGAAGAAGGTGTACAACGAGAGTCCGCTGGACGTGGCACGCGCATTTGAGGACTGCGGATGCACCCGCCTGCACCTTGTGGACCTGGACGGAGCGCGCTCGCACCACATAGTCAACTACCGGGTGCTCGAGGCTATTGCCGGCCACACAGGGCTGACAGTGGACTTTGGCGGAGGCCTGAAGAGTGACGAGGACCTGCGCATAGCCTTTGAGAGCGGCGCAGCGATGGTGACCGGCGGCAGCATTGCCGTGTCACAGCCCGAGACATTCAAGGGCTGGCTCGAGAAATATGGCGGCGAGCGCATCATCCTGGGTGCCGACTCGCGCAACGGATATGTGGCAACACAGGGTTGGCTCAACGACAGCGACAAGAGTGTTGTCCCCTTCATCGAACACTATCACCAGCTGGGCGTTACACGCGTCATCAGCACCGACATTGCCTGCGACGGCATGCTGCAGGGGCCCAGCGTGGACCTGTATAAGCGCATTCTCGAGGCAGTGCCCCAAATTCATCTCATAGCCAGCGGCGGCGTGGGCAACATGTCACACGTGGAGGCGCTGGGCGAGGCCGGAGTACCCGAGGTCATCGTGGGCAAGGCCATATATGAGAACCACATAACACTAAACGACTTACTAAGTTTTAACAAACAACGATAAATGCTTGCCAAACGCATTATTCCCTGCCTTGATGTCAAGGACGGGGCTACAGTGAAGGGCGTCAACTTTGTGAACTTCCGCAATGCCGGCGACCCTGTGGAACTGGGACAAAGATACAGCGACGAGGGCGCCGACGAACTGGTGTACCTCGACATTACGGCTTCGCTTGAGGGCCGCGACACATTTGTCGACCTCGTGAGGCGCGTGGCTCGCGGCGTGAGCATCCCGTTCACCGTAGGTGGCGGTATAAGCAGCGTGGAGCATGTAGACACCCTGCTCAATGCCGGCGCCGACAAGATTTCGATCAACTCCTCGGCACTGCGCCGCCCCGAACTCATCAGCGAGATTGCGCAGCAATTTGGGCGCCAGGTGTGCGTTGTAGCGATTGATGCACGCTGCGTCGACGGCGAGTGGATATGCTACGTCAAGGGCGGGCATGAACCCACATCGCGCCACCTCGTGGAATGGGCTCTCGAGGCACAGGATCGCGGAGCCGGCGAGATATTGTTCACCAGCATGGACCACGACGGTGTGAAGCAGGGATTTGCCAATGATGCGCTCAAGCAACTGCACGACGCACTGTCGATTCCCGTGATAGCCAGCCGCGGATGCGGCTCGATGGAGCACTTCAAGGACGCATTTGAACTGGGACAGGCCGATGCTGCACTGGCCGCCAGCGTGTTCCACTTCAACGAGATTCCCATAGACGAACTCAAGCGCTACCTGCACAGGTGCAACATTCCCGTGAGAATTTAAAACCGATAAACAACAAGACAACAACCGAAAGATATGAATTTAGATTTTGAAAAGATGGGCGGCCTC
>DCGA01000180.1:8160-9397 GCA_002314465.1 bacterium UBA1790
TCATGAACAAAGAGGCCTATGAGAAGACTGTTGAAACCGGTAAGGTGACCTTCTGGAGCCGTACACGCAACAAACTGTGGACCAAGGGCGAGGAAAGCGGCAATTTCCTCAACGTGGTTTCGATAAAGGACGACTGCGACCACGACACACTGCTCGTCAAGGCCGTGCCCGTGGGCCCCGTGTGCCACACAGGCGCTGCGACTTGCTTTGAAGACAGCAACGAGATGGGCATCCTGTTCCTGAGCATGCTGCAAGACTTCATCGACAAGCGCTTCCAGGAGATGCCCGAGGGCAGCTACACCACTTCACTGTTCCAGAGCGGCGTGAACCGCATGGCTCAGAAGGTGGGCGAAGAGGCAGTGGAAACCGTCATCGAGGCTACAAACGGCTCCGACGGCCGTATGCTCTACGAGGCAAGCGACCTCATCTACCACCTCATCGTGCTGCTCACATCCAAGGGTTACCGCATCGAGGACATCGCCGAGGCTCTGCAACAGCGACACCTCAAGCCCAAAGAGCAATATGACAAGAAAGATAATTGAATATAACCGGGTAACGATAGAACGGGCCGGGACTACAGTGCTGAGCGACGTCACATTTGCTCTGCACGAGGGCGAGATGGCCTATCTCACGGGGCGTGTGGGCAGCGGCAAAACAACGCTGCTCAAGACGCTGTATGCGCAGTTGCCCATTGCAAGCGGAGAGGCACAGGTGCTCGACTATGACCTCACAGCGATAAAGCAACGCGACATCCCCACCCTACGCCGCCAACTGGGGATCGTGTTCCAAGACTTCCAACTGCTCATGGACCGCAATGTCTTTGACAACCTCAAGTTCGTGCTCAAGGCCACCGGTTGGCGCAAGAACGAAGAGATAGACGAGCGCATCGAGTGGGCACTGAAGCAAGTGGGCATGACAAGTAAGGTCTACGACATGCCTTACAGGCTCTCGGGCGGCGAGCAACAACGCATTGCCATAGCACGAGCATTGCTCAACGACCCGCAGCTTATCCTTGCCGACGAGCCTACGGGCAACCTTGACCAGGACACGGCACGCGGCATCATGCAACTGCTTAAGGCCATTGCATCAAGCGGAACAGCCGTTCTCATGGCAACCCATAACCGAGCGATAATAGAGCAATTCCCCGCCACCGAACTGCGTTGCGAGGACTCAACATTGAAAAAAGTGGGCGCAAATGCGTGATTTATAGAAAAAAAGTTGTACCTTTGCACCGCAA
>DCGA01000074.1:0-7569 GCA_002314465.1 bacterium UBA1790
CTTTCATATCCATTCTTTACGCTACTTGCCCCCTTGCTCACCTGAATGCTTTGCAGCCATGGGCCGGGCACATAACCGAGGGAATAAGGGATACTCGCGCCACGCAGGTTGGGCACGTTCTCGGTAAGCATCTGCACATATGTGCCGCTAAGGCCCAGGAGTTTGATTTGGCGTGCTCCAGTTGCTGCATCACTGTACGACACATCGACCGATGGATTAGTAGTAAACGACTCGCCCAGATTGCAGCAGGCAGCACGTTTCAACTGGGTTAGGCCTATCATCTCGGTATTAGTAACACGTATCTTAGAGCGCCCTCCGCTACGTGCCTTAACTGTGACACCGCTAAGAACAGTAGTGCCCTTAATGCTATCATCAAGATTGATGTCCTCAGTCGGAGTGAGTTGCTGTGCACCGGCGTTAAGAACCAGCAAAAACAGAAATAGAAGTGTGTATAATCGACTCATGCCTTAACATCCCGGTTTATCAAAATTCAGATGCAAAGGTATTATTCGTTTTTGTCTTAGACTTTCAAAATTTTGGCTAAAACTTATATCTTATCCAACGATGTGCGTTTTTTGCCCGAATCGCCATTCTCAAGTTGCTGGAACTGCTTGGGAGACATTCCGGTTACCGACCTGAACTGGGCGCTGAGATGAGCCGGCGAACTGAAACCATAGATGAAAGACAATTCGCTTATGCTCTTGTCGCCGTAACACAGTTCCTCCTTAACACGTTCTATGCGTATGAGTTTCATGTATTGCTCTATTGTAATCCCCTTTACCTCGGTGAACAACTTGCTTAAAACGCTGTATTCCTTATTGATGTTTTCTTTCAGGAATACCGAAAGTTTCAAACCGCTGTTTCCCTTGTTCACCCAGTCGATTATGAGAGTACGGATTCTCTCGACCAACTGTTGCTTGGGGTCGCTGAGCAATTCGAAGCCTATTGCCTGAAGAGCGTCAGACAATTGGCTACGCTGCTCTCCGGTAATAGGTTGCGTGATGTGGACTTCTCCCAGTAGCACAATGTCGGGCACTATGCCACATTCTTCAAGCACAGCCTTTACCGCCATTATACAACGAGGACAAACCATATTTTTTATAAACAGTGATTGAGGAGCCATATAGTAATCGTTAAATTCTTGGTAAAGGTACTTATTTAAATCCAAAAAATAAGGAATTCTGTAGTAAAAATTCCGTAAAATTGAACTGAAAAACGAATATTCACCATTTAACACTCATTTGTTATGAAATTATTACTCGCACTGCTTGCAGTTATCGCTCTATCGAGTGCAGCGGCCATCGCCCTCATGGGCCCCAAGTATCAAGAAGACATCAATGCCGTCGAGAGGATTAAAGCCCAAAAACTACATGATGATTCAATATGCCGTCCCGACGACATTCCTGTTGAAGTAAGACTGGAGATGGAATACGGATCAGAAATACCCAAGTACAATGATACTTTGCCACCGCAATAAATCTACCCATCGTGATTCCCAGGCGGTTTTACGCCCACACAGTTTTATTTTCACCCCCAACACTATTACCCGTTTATGAAAAAAATTCTTCCAATCCTACTTGGTATCATCGGCCTGGCGGCTTTAATCCTCGCCACACACAAATGCTCAACGGACAACACCGAGGAAAACAGCCCCGTTGACCTGAGCGAAGTGCTCAAGACCTATGAGCAATACACAAAATCGCCCGACACCTATGAACGAGATTCGTTACTCATCAGTATTGTCTCACAGGGTTATCCCGAGTGTATGGAAAGCATCGGACTCATCTCGGGAGATTCGGTAAGCGTCGACCTCAGTGAGTTTTCCAAGAGCAACCATCCCATGCTCAAGCAAGCTAATGACATCTACAACAGCAACCTCGTGTTTCAATGTCTATATAGCGATGTAGAGGCATGGATACGCTTTAAATACCCCGAGCAAGAAGGAGCAATTCCCGACAAGATAACCGATGCGATGAAGAAGTTCAATGCATCGGCAATCAAGGACAAGGAACTGCAAGCCGCCACTACCCGCTTTATCAACACCGTCAACAACACAATTGTAATAGACTCTACTACATCTGAGGTGGCCAACAGTCATATGGCCATAGCGTCGGACTCGATGTTTGAAGCAATTACAGGCAAACTGTACAAATTCGCTGACAACGCCGACAAAAAAACCATTGCCGCCGAAATAGAAAAATACAAGGCGCTGGTACAGTGGGGCGAAGACTATTTGAAGAACTACAACGACGCCGACTCGGCAAGCCGGTTGAAAGTGATTCTTGACGACCTGAACAAATGCAAGACATTTGACGAGCAATGCAGCCTGTGGTTGGCTTGGGCATCTTCCGAAAAATCAAAAGATGAGGAGTTGTGGTACACATATGTCGCCCACAAACTGCTCTCAAGCGGCAATTACAACGTATTGCTGCAGCCCATGTGGGATATATGGCGTGCCGAGGTACAGATACAATTCTACGGCCTGTCGACTTTCTCAAATATCCCCAACCAGTTCTATAACGAACTACGCACACAATGCTACATAGCAACGCTTAAGCACATCGACAAGAACCCTAACGACCTGCTGGCTATGGACTGCGCGGCAAGCATAGCAATGAGTGACAACCTTGCCCGATTCGGGGGAATATTCGGTAACAAGGCATTGGTAAGGCTAACCGAACTCTTGCCGGCACACTATGGCAACTACCTGTCGTCTGAGCCAAGTTCAGAAGATGGTGATAAAACGGAATAACGACAAAACCAACCCACTGGAATACAAAAGGTGTGATGCCGTTAAATAAAAGCGCATCACACCTATGTTTTTCAAAAAAAATGTGTAACTTTGTAACCTTATAGCATAAGAACGATGATAGATAAAGCGACAGTTAGTTTAATCCTTGACACCGCCGATATTGTTGATGTGGTGAGCGACTTTGTGACCCTCAAAAAGAAAGGTGCCAATTACTGGGGACTGTGTCCGTTCCACAACGACCGTACCCCATCGTTCGCTGTTTCTAAAACCAAGGGGATATGCAAGTGCTTCTCTTGCGGAGAGAGCGCTAGCGCTGTGGGCTTCATCATGAAGCTCGAACAGATGTCGTATACCGACGCCCTCAAATACCTTGCCAACAAATACCACATCGAGGTAAAGGAGCGCGAGCTCACCGACAAGGAAAAAGAACACGAAAAGCACCGCGACTCGATGCTCATGCTCAACGAGTGGACTTGCAAGTACTTTGAAGAGACACTCCACGACACCACCGAGGGCCAGGAAGTAGGTCTCTCCTACTTCAATGAGCGCGGATTCAGCACACAGACTATCAAGAAATTCCGACTGGGCTATGCCCTTGAGGACCGCTCGGCGCTATACAAGGCGGCAACAAAGGCAGGCTTTAACCGCGAACTGCTCTTTGAAACAGGCTTGTGCATTGACAACAACCGCGGCGGCGGATATGACCGCTATGCCGGCCGAGTAATCTTCCCCATCTTCAACGTGGCTGGCAAGATTGTAGCATTCGGCGGGCGCACACTCAAGAAAGACAAGAGCGTCGCTAAATATGTCAACTCGCCCGAATCAATCATCTACAGCAAGCGCCGAGAACTTTACGGCTTATCGCAGGCTAAGCGCGAAATAGCAAAGAAGGATATGTGCTATATCGTAGAGGGGTATGCCGACGTGATCTCGATGCACCAGTCAGGCTTTGAAAATGTCATTGCATCGTCGGGAACAGCCCTTACCGATGAGCACATCCACAAGATTCACCGCTTCACCGAGAATGTCACCGAGATGTTTGACGGCGACGAGGCAGGTATCAAAGCGGCCATGAAGGGCATTGACAAGATTCTGTCGCAGGGCCTCAACATGAAGGTGCTGCTGCTACCCGACGACGACGACCCCGACAGCTACTCTCGCAAGCACAGCGCCAGCGAGATACAGCGATACATCGACGAGAACGAGGAAGACTTCATCTCGTTCAAGACCAGGATAATGCTCAAGGACTGCGGACGCGACCCCATAAAGCGCTCACAGGCTATTGACGAGGTGACTAAGTCAATTGCAGTTATTCCATCAGAGATAACACGCAATATCTACGCCAAGGAATGCAGCAATATGTTCGGCATAAGCGAAGACGTGATACTTCGTGCCGTAAAAAAGCACATTGAAAATAACAAGGAAGAGGATTACAAAAAGCGGGGGCGTGAAAAACCGCGTACCCAAGGCCCTGTCCAGGGTAACGGCAATGACGGAGGAGATGCACCTACCACGCCCAATGTCAATGGAGGATCAGTTCCCGTTACCCCCGTAACTCCGGTTTACACCAATCCGCCCAAGGTTGAAGTAAACCCGTTTGAACGCGACCTCATGAAACTGCTCGTCAAGTACGGTATGTGCGCGTTCACCACCGTATATGACAACGAGACACAGCAATCGCAAGAGTATAACGTGCTTGAGTATATCAGCGGCGAACTTTTCTGCGACAACATGTCGTTTACGACACCGGTTTACAAGATGATTTTCGACATATCAATGGATATGCTCGACAATTTCTACAACGACCTTTCGGTACACATCAACAAAGTTGCCGCCGAGGGTAATGCACGCGCTACACAACTCATAGCAGCCATCAATCCTGTGGGACACGGACCCGACAGCCTTAAGCAGGAGGAAGACCGCATCTACAATGCAATAGAGAGCGAGAATGCAAAGAAGGTGCTTGAATACCGCACGCTGTATCTCGAGAAACTCCTGTGCTCGCACCCCGACGATGAAGTGCGAGACACTGCCACCGACCTCGTGAGCGAAAAGTACACCCTGAGCAGGATTCACACTGAGCACGCGACAATTCCCTCCGAGTACGACAAACTCAAGACTCTCGTGCCGGGAGCAATCTACAACTGGAAACTCTCGATTGTAAACGAACGCATCAAGAACTCGCAAGCGGCAATGGCTAACGCAAGTCCCGATCTGCAGAAAGCACTGATGACTGAGCTTAAAAACCTCTACCTCATGCGCAGCCAGCTCGCGAAGCTCACAGGCGAACGCGTGGTCAACGCCAAATAGGCGACACAACTGTGTGATTTATTGGCATTTTATTTGTAAATTTGCACAAAGATACAAACGAAATAATTAAAGTTTTGCTTTAAACGGCAAACAACAAACTACTGATAATGAAAATTAAAAGATTATTGACATTGCTCGTGGGAGCGGCTACTATCGCCACTGCTGTAGCACAGATGTCACTCCCCACCATGAAGGTGAGCGGTAAGGATTTCCGTTACTATCAGGTGGGCGACAAGGAGTCGATACACGGCGTTTCGCAGAAGAGCGGAATCGCGGTCGAGGACATCGTTGCTGCCAACCCTTCGGCTGCCACAGGCCTTGTGAAGAAGCAACTGCTGCTCTTCCCCGTAACCCCCGTTAACCCACAGGCAACCGTGCCGGCAAGTATGAATGTGACAGCAACAACTGCACAGAACTACACGCTGGGTGCAGGCGAAAACCTTTACACCGTAGCCAAGAAGTTCAACGCATCGGTTGAGGGATTGCTCAGTTCTAATATCAAACTCTCCCCCGATGAGTTTACAGAGTGCGCCAAGATTAAGGTTGTCCCCAACTCGGCCATGCCGTTCTACTACGAGACCACCGACGTGAAGTTCCACAACCACACTATACAGAACAACGAGACGTTCAGTTCAATAGCCAATCTTTATGGCACCGACCAGCTTACCCTCCAGAAGCTTAACCCCGCAGTTGACAAGCTCAAGAAGGGTAAAACAATCGTTGTTCCCCGCACCAGCAAGGTGCGCGTGATGGGCACAATGGAGAGCGTGAGCATGAGCGACCTCGAAGCCTACTATCGTCCGCGTGTGGGCGACATCCACTTCAAGCTCGTCGAGGAGCAGCGCAACAGCGTGTACAACGTGGGCATCATCCTCCCCTTCCAGTTGCAGAAGGCCGACGCACCCAAGCAGGCTTACCTCTACACTGACTTCCTCAAGGGCTTCATGATTGCCATCGACAGCGTGGGCAAGCAGGCAAGCCGCAAGATCAACGTAAAGGTATATGACACACAGCACAACCTCAACGTAACCGACAGCCTCCTTGCGCTGCCCGAGATGCAAGAACTCAACTTCATCGTAGCACCGGGCGAGCCCAAGCAGCTCGAGCGCATCAACGCGTTCGGCAAGGAGCATGGCATTCAGGTGCTTAACTGCTTCACAACCAAGAACGAAGATTACAAGACCAACCCCAACGTGCTGCTGGTCAACACCCCCACCCCCACACTGGTGAAGAACCTTACCCAGTGGGTATGCGACCGCTTTGCAGGCTGCGAGGTTGTTTACCTTGAGGACGCTTCGAGCGATGCATCAGAGATGTTCAACCTCATCAAGAGCAACTTTACACAGGCTTCTATCAAGGGCACCACACTCAAGGTCGACGGCGAACTCTCGGCCGAGAAAGTGTCACGCGTGCTCAACCCCGGCACCAACTACCTCTTCGTGCCCTCTAACGGCAGCAAAGCGCTGCTCAAGAAGATTGTACCTGCGCTCAAGACCACCAAGGCCGACCGCTTCGACTGCGACATGAACCTCCTGGGATTCCCCGAGTACATACTGCACCTCAAGGATTACCAGAGCGACCTCATGACCATCGATACCTATATGTTCTCGCGCTTCTTCAACGCCAAGGGCTTCCGCACCCGCAACGTCGAGGCAAGCTACAGCAAGTGGTATGGCGGCACAATGCTCGACTCTTATCCCCACATGGGCCTCTTCGGCTTCGACACAGGCATGCTCGTGCTCAAGACTCTGGGCCAGGGAATCGACATCGACGAGAACACCGAGGTGCAGAAGGGCATCCAGACCGGCTTCAAGTTTAAC
Organism: bacterium UBA1790; assembly: GCA_002314465.1. GTDB lineage: Bacteria > Bacteroidota > Bacteroidia > Bacteroidales > Muribaculaceae > Sodaliphilus. The sequence goes on from DCGA01000074.1 coordinate 6,883, forward strand.
CGCATCGACGGTTGCGAGGGCCTCATCAACCAGGCTGTTACCCTCGTACATTTCTCTCCCGACAAGAAAATCGAGAGCTTCGTAACTACCGACAAATGAAAAAACTGCTCACACTCCTCATAGCCACAACGCTGGGCTGCGCATCGCTCGCCGCACAAGACCACTATGCCGGTAACATCTCGGTGGGTGGCAAGGCCGGCGTGACCATGTCGCGCGTGCAGTTTACCCCCACCGTGCCACAGTCGTTCCTGCCTGGCATCATGATGGGCGTGACGGCACGATACATCGAGGAAAAGCACTTCGGCATCATCGCCGAGGTGAACTTTGAGCAGCGCGGCTGGAAGGAGACATTCGAGGGCTACGACTATCAGTTCCAGCGCCGACTCTCCTACATACAGATTCCCGTGATGACTCACATCTNNCTACTTCGGTTCAAACAAGTTCCACGGGTTCTTCAACGCAGGTCCCGAAGCGGGCATCCTGATAGGCGAAAGCACAAGCGCCAACTTTGACTACAAGAGCGCCGGCACCATTACAGGATTCCCCACCACCAACCGCTACATCGACCAGTTCACGCTACCGGTCAAGAGCAAGTTTGACTACGGCATCTCGGTGGGAGCAGGCGCCGAACTCATCTCGCGCAACAAGAGCTCGTTCAACATCGAGGGCCGCTTCTACTACGGCTTT
>DCGA01000074.1:7702-7826 GCA_002314465.1 bacterium UBA1790
AAGGTTTAAGGTTTAGAGTTTATCGCGAACCACAATATAAAGCGAGCCCCGGCGTTGTGCCGGGGCTCGTTATCTTTTCAGGGAAACAATACCTCCCCATTAAACCTTAAACATTAAACCTTAA
>DCGA01000104.1:0-2168 GCA_002314465.1 bacterium UBA1790
AAGAGCATGCCGTTGCGGCCGTTGCGAGTGGGCATAACACAGTCCATCATATCCACGCCACGGTCGATAGCCTCAAGTATGTTGGCAGGTGTTCCCACACCCATCAGGTAGCGGGGGCGATCCTGCGGCAGGATATCGTTAACGACCTCAATCATCTCATACATCATCTCGGTAGGTTCGCCCACCGCAAGTCCACCAATGGCATTACCCTCGGCTCCAAGGTCGGCAACATGCTTGGCAGCATCCTGACGCAGGTCTTTGTAGACACAACCCTGGACAATGGGGAAAAATGCCTGGCTATGACCATACTTGGGCTCGGTCTCGTTGAAGTGCTTCCATCCGCGTTCCAGCCAACCCTTAGTGAGTTTCAGGGAGTTCTTGGCATAAGTGTAATCGCTTGTGCCGGGAGGACACTCGTCAAGGGCCATCATGATATCACTACCGATAATACGTTGAATATCAACAACATTCTCGGGAGTAAACAAATGCTTTGAGCCATCAATGTGACTGCGGAAGGTTACACCCTCTTCCTTGAGTTTGCGATTGGCGCTCAACGAGAACACCTGGAAACCGCCGCTATCGGTGAGAATGGGACGGTCCCAGCCATTGAACTTGTGCAAGCCTCCTGCGCGTTCCATAATGTCCATACCGGGACGCAGATAGAGGTGGTAAGTGTTACCCAGGATAATCTGAGCCTTTATGTCGTCGCGCAGCTCGGGCATGTGAACACCCTTTACCGAACCCACTGTACCCACAGGCATGAAGATAGGGGTCTCTATCTGGCCGTGGTCGGTCGTGATGAGTCCCGCGCGGGCATTGGTGCCGGTTGCTGTCGATTTAACTTCAAAATCCATATATTTTCAAAATTTTGTGCAAAGGTACTGCAAATCGCGTGTACTGCAAAATGTATTACCCTCTTTTTGCTTCGTTGATAAGTGCGAGGCATTGCGCCATGAACTCCTCGTGCGGCAAATCGTAGTCAAGCCAGTGAATGGGGAAACCGCGCTTCTCCATGCCACGGAACCACGTCATCTGTCGCTTGGCAAACTGATGAATGGCAATCTCGAGCAATTCAAACATCTCCTGCTGCGTGAGTTCGCCTATCACATGCTTGGTGACAAACTTATACTCAAGACCATAGTAAATGAGGTCCTCGGGGTCTACCCCACTGTCAACAAGACGCCGCACCTCGTCTATCATACCGGCATCGATGCGGGCTTGCAGGCGCGATGTGATGCGCTGACGGCGAGCCTCACGGTCAATGTTCACACCTATCACCACAGCGTCCTCGATGGGATGAGGCTCGGTCATCACCTTGAGTGAAGGGTTCTCGTGATAGTAGGTTGCAATCTCAATGGCGCGAATGGCACGCTTGCAGGTGTCAATGTCGCTATTGTTGCGCAGTGTCTTGTAGCGCTTGAGAATCTCGGTGAGTTCCTCGAGCGACTTGTCGGCAAGGCTTGCACGCAGTTCGTCGTTCTGTGGGACAGGAGGTAAAGCGATACCTTTGAGCACACTCTCTACATATAATCCTGTGCCACCGCACAGAATCACATTCTTGCCACGCGAGCGAATGTCGTCGTAGGCCAGCTGATAGTCGCGCAGATACTCAAAGAGGTTATACTTGTAACCCGCGTCGCATATATCTATAAGGTGGTAAGGCACGTCGCCATATTCCTCGAGGTCCTTGCCGGTGCCCAGATCCATGCCGCGATAGAGCTGGCGAGAGTCGGCGCTTATAATCTCTGCGTCAATCTCGCGCGCCAGAGCCACGGCGCGGGCGGTCTTGCCACTTGCCGTAGGGCCTGTAATCACTATTAGCGGCAGCCGGTTCATTTCTTAAGAGTGCGGTCGAAGTAGTTGAGCACACGCTGATACAGCGGAGTGCGCACACCACAGCCATTGATAGAGTGGTTCATATTGGGATATACCATCATATCAAACTGGTTGCCGTTGGCATGAAGTTTGGCTATATACTGCATCGAGTTGATGATGTGCACATTGTCATCGGCACTACCGAACATAATGAGGAGGTCACCCTTGAGGTTGTTGACCAACTTGAGGGGTGCACCTGCGTCATATCCTTCGGGATTCTCCTGCGGAGTGCGCATGAAACGCTCGGCATAGATGGTGTCGTAGAACTTCCACGAAGTGACAGGTGCAATCGC
>DCGA01000104.1:2191-5344 GCA_002314465.1 bacterium UBA1790
CACCTGCTGCAAAACAACTGTTCTTGTGAGACATAGCCATGAGAGTCTCGTATCCACCGAAACTCCACCCCCAGATGCCGATGCGCTTTGCATCCACATAGGGCTGCGCAGCCATGTAACGGGCAGCAGCAATCTGGTCGATAGTCTCATACTTGCCCAGGTTGAGGTAAATGAGCGACTCGAAGTCTTTACCTCGACCACCGGTACCACGGCCGTCAACACAGCAAATCACATAGCCCTGCATAGCAAACCAAGTCTCCCAATCCATCTTCCACTTGTTGAGGACCTGCTGAGAACCCGGTCCGCTGTACTGCGACATAATCACGGGATATTGCTTACTTGCGTCAAAATCAAGAGGCTTGATAACGTAACCGTTAAGGTCGTAGCCATCGCTGTTGAATGTAAAGAATTCGCGTTGAGGAATGCGTCCTATGTATTTCTCGGCAAACGCAGAGTTGAGTTGCAGTTCGCGCACACTCTTGCCATTGGCCTTGCACACACGGTACTGGGTGGGAGTCTTGGCATCGCTGAACACCTCGGTATAGTAAGTAAAATCGCTGTTGAAGCGAGCACTTGTATTACCCTGCTTATGGCCCAGGATGGTTTCCTTGCCCTTGGCATCGACACAAGCCACCACGCGGTTAAGCGCGCCGGCAGTGCGCTGGTAATAGTGCAGATGGCGCACCGCGTCATATCCGTAATAGTTGGTCACAGCCTCATTGCCGCTTGTGAGCTGGCGCAAGAACTTACCGTCGAGCGTATACTCGTAGAGGTGGGCCCAACCGTTGCGCTCGCTGGGAACGACAAACGATGTTGCAGTATAGTTCACACTGTTGGCAAGTTCGCTGTCAATCCACGACTCGGAAGTCTCGTGATAGATATCGGTTGCCGTTGCATCGGCGGGATTAACGCGATAGATGTGCATATCGTTCTGGGTGCGGTTGAGCAATGTCACCATGAGAGCATCATTGCGTCCGCTGAAAGCGATGTGGGGAATGTAGTCCTCATCGGTCTTGGGGATATCCATCTGCTTGAGTTCCTTGGTCTCGATATTGTAACACCACACGGTAACGACAGAGTTCTTCTCGCCTGCCACGGGATACTTATAGTCGAAACTGCCAGGATACAACGCGCGAGTGCTGTCGGGATGGCAAGCACCCTCATACATAGTCATCGAGTACATGGGAACCTCGCTCTCATCCCAACGGATAAATGCGAGTGTCTTGCCGTCGGGCGACCAAGTAAACGAATTGAGAATACCGAACTCCTCCTGATATACCCAGTCGGGCACACCATAGATGATGCTGTTCTTCTTGCCGTCGGTAGTTACCTGGACGGTACCCTTATCGTGGAGACCCTGGCCGTCTTCTTCGTACACCAATTCCTTGATATACACATTATTACCCTTAACGAAGGCAATATGCGTACCATAGGGGCTCATGGTAGCGATTTCCTCGCCACCGCCATCGGTGAGTTTTACCGTGTGACCCGATACAACATCGGCCATATAATAGTCGGCAGAGAACGAGTAACGGTAAATCGCATCACTCTGGGTCCACAGCAAGATGCGTGACCCCGACTTGCTTACCTTGAAGCCGTCCCAGCGCAGTTCGCTGATGCCCTTGGTTTCAGCCGACGAATACATCGTGGTCTCCTCCTCGGCATTCTTGTAACTGTATCGCACAATTTTCTTGCCTTCGACAAGGCGAAGGTAACTGTTACCGTCAACGGGCGACGAACTCATGGCACCAATACCATAGGGTACCGATGAACCACCGACAAAGTCTTGGATAGTAAAGGGTTCGGGTGCTTCGTCCTGCGCATAGCACACGCTCATGCTTGCCAGCGCAATAGCACCTATTGCTAATTTCTTAATCATCAATTAAATATAAATTACATATCAAGGAACTTGAGGTCACTCATCGACATTGCTCCGGTGAGTTCAACGATGGTAATCTCGGCGTTGCTGTCATTAATCATAATGACATCACTGTAAGTGTTGTTATCCATGGGCAGAGCATACAACGACACACCCTGGTTGCGGTTAGTGCGTGAACCGAAAATCAGTTCGTAGGTGTTGCCCTTGTAGAACTGGTCGAGCAACCTGCGAGCCTTGTTCTTGGCACCGCTCTCGGTGATGTTGATAACATCAATGGTGTTGACGTTCTTGAGAGCCGACAGGTTCACGCCGGGAATACTGTTAGCTTTGTTGCCAAGTCCTGCAAGCGAACCGAGGAGAGAAACAGGGACGCGGGTTGACTGGATGTTATCGATTTGGCGTATTTTGTCCATTACTGCGGTTTGAGGCACTGAACAAGAAGCTACAGCCATCATAATCACTGCGAGAGTTACGAGTATTTTTTTCATAATTTGATTGTATTTAATATGTTTTTATAAAATGTTATTTCAATGCATTAACTATGCGCTCACAGGCATTGCCGTCGCCATAGGGGTTGACGGCGTGCGCCATCTTCTCATAGGCATTTTTGTCGCGAATGAGGCGCTCTGCCATGGTGACGATATCGTCCTGCACGACACCGCAGAGCTTGACGGTACCGGCCTCGACCGCTTCGGGACGCTCGGTCTCGCGGCGCATAACCAGTACGGGCTTGCCGAGAGCCGGCGCTTCCTCCTGCAGTCCGCCGGAGTCCGTCAGCACAAGATAAGACCTCGCCATCAGATTGTGCATCTCATCCGCGCTGATCGGATCAATCAGCGTAACACGCGGAGCGCCGCGCAGATACATATCCACTGATTCGCGGACGACAGGACTCAGATGCACCGGATAGACAAGCTCCACATCCTTGTTCTGCTCGGCGATCTGACGCAGTGCCAGCATAATGTTTTTCATCGGCTCACCGTAGTTTTCACGGCGGTGGCAGGTGACAAGAACGATCTTCTTGTCTTTGTAATCAAGCGCATTCAGCTCCGGCGTAGCAAAGGTATAGTCGCTTTTCACCGTCGTTTTCAGCGCATCTATCACCGTGTTGCCGGTGATAAAAAGGCCCTTGTCGATTCCTTCTCTGAGAAGGTTTTCGCGGTTATTCTTTGTCGGGCAGAAGTAGAGATCGGCGATCTGCGAAACGAGCTTGCGGTTCATCTCCTCCGGGAACGGAGAATACTTATCATAAGTACGCAGTCCCGCCTCAACAT
>DCGA01000059.1:0-1426 GCA_002314465.1 bacterium UBA1790
CTCGGGTCTGTCTAAAAATCCCCGCGCATTACTTTGTTTTGAATCTTTTATAGATATTTCTTTCAGTTTATTGTGTTTATATCTTGTAGATATAATTGTTTTTTTGTACCTTTACCACCTGAAATAATTAACACCAACATAAACAAAAACTTTTTAACATGAAGAAATTTTTACTCCTTGCCACTATGGCTATTGTAGCCATGGCAAACGCGTGGGCTGCTACCGACGGTAAGACCTACGAACCCGTAAATGACATCAAGTGTGTTAACCTCTGGATCATGGACCGCGTTCACACTCCCGCCGAGTTCAACGCTTCTCCTCTCTCTCAAGGTACTTATGCTCGTATGGCTACTATGAAGGACAACGTGGTTTACGTTTCTCGTTCAGGTGCCCAGATGGCTGTTACCGAGGCTAACGATACAGTTCTCCAGTGCGTTGTTTATCGTTTTGACGCTCTCACTGGCGAGCGCCTCGCCGACCTCCCCCTTCTCCTCAACGGTCAGCCCTACGGCACCAAGGAGGCTGCTTCTCTCTCAGCTAACAACATCGGTACCGATAACTTCGGCCACATGTGGGTTGCTCCCTATGCTTCTGAGCTCACTCAGATGCAGAAGGTTTACCAACTCGATGTTGAGACCGGCGAACTCACTCTCGTTGCCGAGCTCGAAAAGGGCGACGTTGTAGTTCGCGTTGACTACCTTGACCTCGTGGGTGATATCACTCGCGAAGAGGGTATGTGTACAATCATGGGTATGGGCTCACAGGCTGCTACAGTTTATCGCTGGCAGGCCGAGCAGGATGGCGACTTCGAAGGTGGTTTCGAGGGCGACACTTACATTGACTTCACAATGTTCTATCCCGAGACTGTAACTCAGTGGGGTTATGCTCCCTATGTTAAGATTTGCCTTGGCGAGGACGAGGAAAGCCTCTATCGCGGTGACCTCTTCTGGCTCGACGGTTTCCAGACTGCTCCCGCTCTCTACGACTTCTCTGGCGAACTCATCACTACATTTGAGGCTGTTGCTACCGACACTCCCGAACTCGTTCCCGAGGCTGGTACAAACGGCGTTTCTGAGTTCTCTCTCGAGGGCCGCAACTTCATCGTTTACTCTAAGGCTCAGTACAGCGGCGACGGCCACGGCTGCCAGGCCAACATCTGCGAGCTCGGTCCCGACATGATGCTTGAGGGCATGACTCACTACTGGACTATCCCCGCCGACTCTCTCGGTAAGGTTTCTGACTCGGGTACTCGTATCCACTGCCTCAACGCTCAGAAGGGCGTAGACGATGAGGGCAACGAGGAAATCACCCTCCTCACCTACAAGTGCTACAACGGTATCGGCGTTTACAAGATTGGTAAGAACGTTAAGGCTGGCGGTGATCCCGAACCTCCCGCACTCACTGGCGACGTTAACAACGACGGCGT
>DCGA01000059.1:1537-1724 GCA_002314465.1 bacterium UBA1790
GTAACAAGGTACTCAACATTATGCTGGGTAAATAATAAACTACCGCTATAGAAGCGTGCCTGGGTATTCATTCAGGCACGCTTTCACTATATAGACTTTCCCTCAACCTGAATAACCTTTTTAACTCTATGAAAAAATTATTAACCTCAATAGCATTGTTGCTGGCTGCCTTCTCGGCACAGGCTTC
>DCGA01000059.1:1761-4150 GCA_002314465.1 bacterium UBA1790
TGCGCGATGTTACCTACACCGTTGACACCCTGTTCCACAACCAGGTGGGACCCGGCACCATGCAGACTTCGTTGTGGTTCCACTCGGGTACAAGCAATCTGCGCGTGTTCTACACCGAGATGGACATGACCAACCCCTATCTGTCGCTGCGTGGTGTATGTGCCAAGGACATGCTTGCCGGCAATGAGCGCATCTCGGCTATGGCCGAGCGCAAGAGTGCTCCCGGACAGCGATACTTCATCGGTGTCAATGCCGACTTCTTCGCTACAAGCGGCTCTACCGTGCGCGGCGTTTCTCAGATTGGCTCTCCTGTGGGCTCTACCGTTGTCGACGGCCAGATTTTCCGCGCCCGCACTAATGTTACCAGTTATAAGAACTTCATCGTCGACAACGACGGCAAGGTTTACATCAATCCCTTCACTTTTGCCGGTACTGTAAAGGACGCCTCGGGTAACAGCGCTGCCATCAGCGTGCTTAATGCCGGTTACAGCAAGAACAAGGTTACCATCTATAACGACCGCTACTATGGCAGTACAAGCCAGGGCGCCAAGGCTACATGCGTTACCGCTAAGGTTGCCGATGGCTATAAGTTCACCACCACCGGCGATGTTAAGTTGGTTGTGACCGGTGAACCCGTCGATACTGCCGATGCAACTATCCCCGATGGCGAACTCGTGCTCTTCGGTCATGGCACTGCGGCATCGTTCACTAAGGCTCTCAAGCCCGGTGACGAGGTTACCGTAAACCTCACTTGGACCTACAATGGCGTGAGCGTTAACCCCTATCAGATTATCTCGGGTAACCCCAAGATTCTTGCCGACGGCGTTACGCTTGACAGCGAGGCCGACCGTGGCGATGCCAATACCCTCCAGCCTCGTGCTGCAGTGGGCTATAGCCACGGAGGCGACAAGGTATACTTCTTCGTGGTCGATGGTCGCAGTACTCTCTCGAGTGGTGTGCGCACTACCGCGCTTGCCGATGTCATGCGCTATGCCGGTGTTACCGATGCGATGAATGTCGACGGCGGTGGCTCGGCTGTGCTCTACACCAGTACCCTGGGCATTCGCAACAAACCCAGCGACGGTAGCGAGCGTGCCGACGGTAACGGCTTCTACTGCGTGAGCAGCGCTCCCGATGACGATGTTATCGCCGAAATTCGCTTCGTGGACTACAAACTCAACACTCCCAAGTATGGTCTTTACACCCCCAAGTTCTACGGCTACAACCAGTATGGTATGCTCATCGACCAGGATGTAAAGGGTGTTACCCTGTCATGCCCCGAGGGCATTGGCCACATCAAGAACGATACCACATTCTTCGGCGATGGCGAGGGTAAGGACCTTCTCACTGCCACCTACGGCAACATCACCGTTTCTAAGGAGATGTTTGTCGGCGCAAGCGTCGATGCCGTTTCTATCAAGTACGACTCTATCGTTACCGATGGCTATCGCGAGTATCCCGTCGATGTAGAGAGTGTTGTGATGGAAACCGTTATGCCCATCGACCCCTCTGCTCTCGAGTGGGTGTCTACTAATCCCGATGTATGCCAGGTAGGTGCCAATACCGGTGCAGTCAAGGGCGTTGCCGATGGCGAGGCTCTCATCATAGGTACTCTCAATGGCCGCAGCGATACGCTCAAGGTGATTGTGCAGAAACCCACTGCCCACGTTATGCCCATTGACCCGGGTATCGATGTGAGCACATGGAAGTTCACCCAGGCAGGTGGCAAGGATGCAGTTATCACTGCCGATGGCGATGGTTTTACCTATGAGTACACAGGTTCGTCAAGCCGCGCTCCCAAGTTGACATTGTCTAAGGACTTCGACCTGTGGTCGCTGCCCGATACACTGCGTGTGCGCCTCAACCCCGGCGAGGCTCCCGTTAAGAACCTCGTGTTTGGTCTTCGCACCAATGGCGGTGGTATCAGTTACCAGACCATCACCCCCGAGACTATCACCCCCGATGCCGAGAACTACTTTGATGTCCCCATGAACTCGTGGATGGATACCGAAGTTATGGGCAACTATCCCGTTCATTTGTCAAGCATTCAGGTGGGCATGGGCTCATCAACCACCGGCAAGCAGTATAAGATGCAGTTCAAGGGCCTTGAGACCGTCTACAACTGCATCAAGGACACCCCTGCAGGCATCACTGGCGATGCCAATGGCGACGGTGTTGTTGATGTGACCGACGCTAACCTCGTCATCAATGCCATCCTGGGCAAGCCAAGCGAGGGCGTTACCGACGTTAACGGTGACGGCGTTGTCGATGTGAGCGACATCAACCTTATCATCAACATTATCCTCGGCAAGCAATAACATGGTTGTGTGCGTGACGGCTTGGCCGTCACGCGATAATTAACATTAAAAAATGAAAATACTAAATAAAC
>DCGA01000090.1 GCA_002314465.1 bacterium UBA1790
GCTGTGGCTCTTCTTACAGTTGTGCGGGATCTTAATAAAGTATTTGATGATTAAAGAAATGAAAATGTCTCCGCACGTTAAGGTAATACCGCGAGGAGACAGATTGATTTATATTAATCCGAATATTCCCCGATGGATTGTAACGGATAAAATCGGGGAGTTGATTCTTTCTATGTTTGATGGGACAAATACGTATGAACAAATAGTTGAAACTGCTATTGAAGGCTTTGGTAGAAAATACGAGATTCAAATAAGACGTTTTTGTAATCATATTTTGTCCTCGGGCTTGTTGGATAATGTTGCCCCACAACATAAACAGCATAGGATGGTCTTGTCTTCGGTTCATTTGTCTTTATCGGATTCTTGTAATCTTAGTTGCTCATATTGTTATGCTAAAGCACGGCAAGAAAAAGGCTTTCCGAAACTTACGCTGTTTGAATATAAAAACGTAATTGATGATATAATAAGTATTAATCCAAACGTTATTTTTACATTGACAGGAGGCGAACCTCTTCTTAACAAAGATTGTTTTGATATTGCATCTTATATTAAGTCAAAAAAATGTAAAGTATTCTTACTAAGTAATGGTACTCTTTTTAATGAAAAGAATATAGATCAAATTGTAAATACCTTTGACCTTATTACTCTTAGTCTTGACGGACCGAATGAAAAAATACACGCTAAAACAAGGGGGAAAAACAATTACAATAAAGTAATATCTGCTATAGAATTACTTGATAGTAGAAATGCGGAGTTTACGCTTTCAATGACAGTTACTAAACAAAATATTGGATTCCTTGAAGATATGGCAAAGATTTATGGTAGTAAGTTGAATTTTGCTCCTTTTTTCCCCGTACTTAATGAAACTTCTGATTTTGCCATTTCTGGAAGGGAATATTATAATGCATTGAAATCGGCTTTTGGAGTGCGTCCATTAAGTTATTGTGAAAGTTCATTAGAAGGGGCTTTGGTGAATAAATGTCAAAAATGTGCAATAGGCGATGGCGAATTTAGCATATCTGCAACTGGTGATGTTTACCCATGTCAATTGCTCCATTCTGATGCTTTTCTTGCAGGCAATGTACATAAAAATACTATTTTAGAAATATATTACAATTCTTCTATCATCGATGAGTGTTCTCATTTAGAAGTTGATAATATAAAAGGGTGTAAGGATTGCCCTATAAAATATATTTGTGGAGGTAGTTGCCGAGCTCGTTCTTTTTATGAAAACGGGGATATTCAATCCTCGTCTGATTTTTGTGAATATGAACTTGAGGCTTTTTTAGATGGTATTGTTTCCATTTACTCCCATAACGTTCTTGAATAAGGAGACCGTTCGATTTTGGACGAAAAGTTGTAATGTGGCATGCCTTTTGCACGGGATAGAAGAAAATATTACAACTATGAAACAGAAAGTTAAATTCAGCAATACCGTCAAAGTAATAACCTCAGGCATATTATTGATGTTTTTGCTCTTGTGCGGTATAGGAGTGAAGAATTGTATCCAGGAGGGTACAATCTTGCTGCCCGAAGTATTGGGTATTAGTGTGGTTTTACTCTCAACACTGTGTACCATCTATTTCATGCCACGATACGTGGAGTTGACCGATGACAATGAGCTCGTGAGCCATTGTGTGGGTTACAAGGTGGAGATTCCGGTTGAGAACATCTCGTCGGTCGATGTGTGCGACGACTTCAGCCACTACAAGACCTTGCGCACCCTTGGTTCCGGAGGCTTTTTCGGCTTCCTGGGCAGGTATTACAGCCCCAAGCACGGCAGGTTCACTTCTTTCATTGGCTCGTCGAGGGATAGCTTCTTTGTGACTCTCCATTCGGGCAAGCGCTACCTGTTTAGCTGCGAAAACCGTGAGAAACTCATTGAGTTGCTCAACCAACGCATCAGCAAATAAACAGCACACTCGCATAGAAAATGTGCGTCCAGATATGATAAGCCCCCCGAAAGTATTTCTAATTATCGGGGGGCTTATCGTGTGAATTATATCTTATCCCAGCACATGCGACATGAAGTAGGCCAGTTGCTTTCGCCACCAGTCCCAGTCGTGTGCCACATCTGTTCCCCAATAATCAAACCAAGCCGATGCGCCCTTAGAGCGAAGTACAGCCTCAAGGCGCCGGGTGCTATCGAGCAGCGGACCTTCCCAATTACCCTGCCCCACGCAGAATATCATTAGGCGCTTGCTATATAAATCCCAGTAATGGTGGTCGGGGTGCATGTTGGGCAGGAAATCAATGGGGGAGTTGTTGTACACGATATCGTCATGGTAGTCGTGGAAAAAGAGGTCGGCATTGTAGAAGCCGCTCAGCGCAACCACGGCATTGAAAATGTCGGGTCGGCGAAAGAAGAAATTGCCGGCATGGAATGCTCCCATAGAGCATCCTGTAACGATAAACTGCTCGTTGCCGCAACGCACTTGCGGGATGAGTTCGTCAACGATATAGTGATACCACCGTTCGTGCTGTTCGCTACGCTGGCGTCCGTCGCCCCACTCGTTGCTCCAGGTTTCCTTGTCAATGCTGTCGCAACATATTACCCGCAGGCGTCCGCTCTCGATGTGTGGAGCCAGCACATTGATCATGCCCCAGTTCTCATAGTCGAAGAATCTTCCGTCCTGCGACGGGAAAACAAGCATCGGTCGGCCGCAGGTGCCGTAAGTCTTGTATTCCATGTCGCGTCCCAGAGAACGGCTGAATGATTTGTGGTAGTTAAATTCCATATACCATATAACGAATTCCGTGCGGTTTTATTGTTCGGCCAGTTGGGTTACATAGGCAATAAAGCCGTCGCGTGCTTCGGGAGTCTTGAGGCGTGCTATGTAGCAGTGATTGCCCATGGCACCCGCCAACACGTCGGGGATGCGCACGTCCATCATTATTTCGTCGTGATATGTCTCGAGCAGATTGTCGTGGCTGTGGGCATAATTGTGAATGTCGCGACGGCTCGCATACACGCAGTAGTACTCGTCGTCGTGGCAGGTTTTTTCGCAATGCTGCCGCCCCATTTCGCTGCTGTTGAATGCCGCCATGTCGGCCCATATGCGGTACACATCGGTGTTGTGTGAATAGTTCATCATGTCGGGTGTAAATCCACCTGCAGGACGCATGTTTACCTCAAGTCCCACATAGTCGCCTTTCTTTCCCATGCTTGGGCGGTCGCGGTCGAGGCGGAAGAACTCAAGGTGTACAAACCTGCTTTTCACGCCAAAAGCCTTTACGGTCTTGCGGCCAATGCTTTGCAACCCTTCGTCAATCTCTTTCTCAACATAATAGCACAGCCCTACCTGCTTGTTCACGACATCCATGATGGGTGTTGGCCATGTGGCTTGTGACTCAAAGATGGGCTCCCCTTGGTTGTCAACAATGGCGTCATAGGAGAACAGATCGCCGGTTACAAACTCCTCTATGACATAGTGGCCAGTGTTTTCAATCTTGAAGAAATCGTCGAGTTGAGTGTCGTTGTCGATTTTATAGGTGTTACCTGCCCCCACGCCCACATCGGGTTTGCTGATGATGGGGTATCCACATTCTTTCACGAATTCCTTTACTGCCTCATATCCTTCGGCCGCCTTTATCTGCCGTGCCGATGGTATGCCTCCATCGCGGTAGGCATCCTTCATTTTGCTTTTCTCCTTTATTGTAGCAACGCGGTCGGCGTGTATTCCCGTTGAGATATTGAAGTCGGTTCTCAACCGTGCGTCTTGCTCAAGCCAGTGCTCGTTGTTAGACTCAAGCCAGTCGATTTTGCCGTATTTGAAAGCAAAGTATGCCACTGCACGATACATTTGGTCGTAGTCCTCCATGTTGTCTACGCGGTAATACTCGGTGAGGTTCTCGCGCAGGAGGGGTGACAGAGACTCGTATGGGGCGTCGGCAATGCCCAGAACGGTCATTCCGTTCTGCTTGAGGTTCTTGCAGAACTCCCAGTAGTTTTGCGGGAAATGGGGAGAAACAAAGATAAAATTCATGACGAATGAGTCATTTATATTAAATCACACCAACGCAGTAGAGGAAAATCACGATAACCGCTACGGGTGCCACATAGCGCAGGCACACCACGGTGTAGTTGAGGACGGCCTTGTTGAGGTGGTCGCGGTTGCTCAACTGGTCGGCAATGATTCGCTTGTCGAGGAACCAACCCACATACACGGCCGTGAACAGTCCGCCGAGGAGCATAAACACGTTAGACGCCGCATAGTTGAACAGGTCGAAGAGGTTCATGTCCCACACCACTACATCGCTCAAGACGTTGAACGACAGCGCGCTCAGTATGGCAATTACCAGTGTAAGGCCTGCAACCCAGCAAATGGAACGGTTGCGGCTCATGTGGAACTCCTCGCTGATGAACACGATGGGAATCTCGCTCAGTGAGATGGTCGATGTGAGCGACGCGAAGAACAGGAGCACGAAGAACAGTATAGCCCAGATGTAGCCTCCTGCCATCTGTTGGAAGATGCTCGGGAGGATTTCAAACACCAGTTTGGGGCCAGCCTCGGGCTGCATGCCGAATGAGAATACCGCGGGGAAAATCACAACGCCGGCGAGCACCGCAACCAGGGTGTCGAGCACCGCGATGACGCTTGCATCGCGTGCCAGCGGGGTTTCGTCCTTGAAGTAAGACGCGTAGGTCACGAGGCCCGAAATACCCAGTGTGAGCGACATGAACGCCTGTCCCATGGCGTCGACAACGCCCTTCCAGGTGAGTTTGCTGAAGTCGGGAGAGAACAGGAATTCAACGCCCTTCCACGAGTTGGGGAGCATGAGCGAGTTGACGCAGAAGATGACGAGCAAGATGAACAGCAGCGGCATCATCACGCTCGACACGCGTTCGATACCCTTCTGCACACCGCGGCTCAGCACCACGAAGTTGATGGCGAGAAAGGCAACAGTCCATAGCGTGCACTGCCAGGCGCTGCCCACGAAGTCGCCGAAGATTCCGCTGTATTCTTCGGGGGTGTGTCCGCTCAGTCCTCCGCTAACTGCCTGCACGAGGTATTCGATAACCCATCCGCACACCACGCTATAAAAGCCCAGGGTGACAATGGCGCCTGCGATGCACACGTAAGAGAACCCGTAGACCTTGCTACCGGGCGATAGCTGCTTGAGGGCGCCCATCATGTTCTTGTGCGTGGAGCGGCCGATGATAAACTCGCTAAGCATCACGGGGATACCGAGAAGCAGCACGCATATCAGATAAACGATGATAAATGCACCTCCTCCGTTTTGTCCTGCTTCGTAAGGGAAACGCCATATATTGCCAAGGCCCACAGCCGAACCCACGGTCGCCGCAACGGCACCCATGCGGGTGGCAAAACCTAATCTCTTTTTAGCTGTCATAAAATATTAACAATCGTAGATAAAATTCCGTAAAATCTTTTAGTCTTTAACTTTGCGGTGCAAAATTACTATTATTTATTGAAATATGCAACATTTGTGCACAAAAAAGCCTCTCTGCTGTTGCAGAAAGGCCTGTTATGAGTTGTTTTGATGGGAATTATATATACTAGAGAGTGCCTTGTTCCACCCTGACGCATATGCGTTCTATCATTGCGTCGTCTTTGTTTTTGTTGGGGTGATATCCTTGTTTCAGGTTTGCGCCGAAGAAACGTCCGAACGTTTGCCAGAATCCCGCCCTGAATGTGCCAAGGAAAGCTTTCACGATGCTGTAGCTATTCTGGTTGGTTTCGCGATTGATGAGTTTGATGAGCATTTTTCCTTGGCTTTTTGTCATCTTTTTCATCACCGGTTTATACTGGTTGAAGATCTCTTTTTCAAATTTCTTCATGTATTCCTGTTTCTGCTTTTCGCTTTTGTAGGTGCCCATGTATTCATAGGTCTCGAGCAGTGTTGCGCTGATGAGCTTGGCATAGGGCAGTGTGCGCTTCACGTCGCGCACTGTTTTCCAGTAGAACTCCTCCTGCTCCTTGTTGCGGAAACGCTCGCGCGGGAAAATGGTGATGGGGTTGAACACCAGCATCGCCAGTGTGTCGCCGGTAGTGGGCTCGATGAAGTGGTACATACCAGCCCACACGTCTTGCAGTGCCGACGGAACTTCCATCGTGTTCACCGCCTCTTGTGCGGCGGCCACGCGGGGTGCCATGAGCATGCATGCAAGGGTCAATATGAGCCAGATTTTTCTCACTAAGTACTTGTTTAGGGTGCAAAACTACTGCATTATGTTTATACAACGCACATTTGCACATATAAATTGTGTTAAAATGCCGTGTGCCTATATAATATATATAATAATGTGTAATAGGGGTGCTGGTGTAGTGGAAAAATGGGGCGAAATCGTGTTATTGCAGTTGATGTATCATTGTTTTTCGGTGCCATTTGCGAATAAAGATTTTTTAACATTTACGGATTATGCTCACAATCAATGCGTTAAGTATATTCAAGCGAAAAAAAATCCAAAAAATTGCGTGAAAGATTTTGCCAGTTCGCG
>DCGA01000172.1 GCA_002314465.1 bacterium UBA1790
GGATTCAAAACCCTGTACACCGGCACATATATTAAGAGAGAAGAACTCTTTGACCGCAAGTTCGACATCGAGCACATCATTCCCCAAGCGGTAATGTTTGACGACTCCTATTCCAATAAGACGCTCGAAACCCGTGAGGCCAATGTGGCGAAGGGCAAGATGACCGCCCTCGACTATGTGCTCAAGACACGTGGCGAGCAAGGTGCCGAGCAATACAAGCACATAGTGCAAGACCTGTTTAATAAAAAAGAAACGCGCGGCAAGTGCCGCAAACTGCTCATGGCCGGCAAGGATATTCCCGAGGACTTCCTTAACCGTGACCTTAACGACACCCGCTACATCTCGAGCAAGGCGCGCGAGATGCTCATGGAGGTAACCCGCATCGTTGTTCCCACGTTAGGCTCAATCACCGATACCTTGCGCGAGGACTGGGGACTTGTGGATGTAATGAAAGACCTTAACTGGGATAAATACAGTGCGCTGGGACTCACCGAGACCTTCCGCAACCGCGACGGCCATGAGGTGCGCCGCATTAAGGACTGGAGCAAGCGCAACGACCACCGTCACCACGCCATGGATGCACTTGCCGTGGCTTTCACAAGGCTTGAGCACACACAGTACCTCAACTCGCTTAATGCCCGCGACGAAGAAGGCAACTTCACCGGCAACATGTTTGCGCTGCGCACCATCCTTAAAGACGGCAACGGACGCTTCGTTGCTCCCCTGCCATCGGGCGAACTGCGTGCTCTCGTGAAAAAGCGCATGGAAGAAATCCTCATCTCCATCAAGGCCAAGAACAAAGTGGTAACACGCAGCGTGAACCGCGCCCATGGCACAACCGTGCGCCAGTCTACCCTCACCCCACGCACCCAGTTGCACAACGAGACAGTGTATGGCACTCAAAGGCAATATGCCACCAAATTGGAGAAAGTGGATGCGAAGTTCAATCACGACAAGATAATGACCGTTGCAAGCAAGGTCTACCGCGAAGCATTGCTCGCGCGCCTTAACGAATACGGCGGTGATGCAGCCAAGGCTTTCGGTGGCAAGAACTCGCTTGCCAAGAACCCCATCTACCTCAACGAGGAGCACAGCCGCATCGTTCCCGAGAAGGTAAAGACTGTAACCTTGCAGCAAGTGTTCACCATACGCAAGGCAATAGACAAAGACCTGAAGGTAGACAAGGTGGTAGATGCACGCATTCGTGCAATACTACAGCAGCGCCTTGACGAGAACGGTGGCAAAGCCGAAAAGGCGTTCGGCAACCTCGACGAGAATCCCATTTGGCTCAACAAGGAAAAGGGAATAGCCATTAAGCGTGTAACAATAACCGGCGTGAGCGTTGCTACTCCACTGCACCACAAGGTAGACAAGGACGGAAATGCACTGCTCGACAGCGATGGCAATACCATGGCAGCCGACTATGTGAGCACATCCAACAACCACCATGTTGCAATCTTCGCCGACAAAGACGGAAACCTCCAGGAGCATGTCGTTTCTTACTACGAGGCGACAGCACGCATCAACGCGGGTCTGCCCGTCATCGACAAGGATTATAACGCACACTTGGGTTGGAAGTTCCTATTCACGATGAAACGCAACGAATATTTCGTTGTTTCCGATCCCGCTAACGGGTTCTTCCCCGAAGAAATGGACTTAACTGATAGTTCACGATATGCCGAGATAAGTAAACACCTATATCGCGTACAGAAGTTGGCAACAAAGAATTATATGTTCCGCCATCACTTAGAAACAAATGTCGATGAAGTGGAGAGCCTTAAAAACATCACTTTTATCAATATTCGTTCAGCCAATGGATTGAAAGGTTTAGTAAAAGTGCGCATTAACCATATTGGCCAAATTGTTTCCGTGGGAGAATACTGAAATGATTAAGCGTACACTATACTTCGGCAATCCCGCCTATCTGAGCCAAAGCAACGGGCAGTTGCTGCTGCGACTGCCTGTTGCCGAAAGCGACGGAAAGATTACCGATAAACCCAAGAAAGAAATAGAGCGTTCGTTCCCCATCGAAGACCTGGGTATCGTTATCCTCGACGACAATCGCATCACCATAACGCAAGGTGCGCTCGAGCGTCTCATGGAAAACAACGTGGCGGTTATAACCTGCGACAAATACCACTTGCCGGCAGGATTGTTCCTGCCGCTTAACGGGCATACGTTGCAGAACGAACGCTTTCGCGAACAGATATCCTGTTCACGGCCCTTGCAGAAGCAACTGTGGCAACAAACCATACAGGCAAAGATTGCCAATCAAGCCGCTGCTCTCAAGCAATGTGTGCCACACTGCGAGGTGGGCAACATGAGGGCATGGGTGGAGCAGGTGCGCAGCGACGATGCCGATAACCTTGAGGGCAGGGCTGCAGCCTACTACTGGCGCAATTTCTTCACCGAGTGCTGCGATTTTACACGCGAGCGCGAGGGTGACGCCCCCAACGGTTTGCTCAACTATGGTTATGCCATTGTGCGAGCCATAGTGGCTCGCAGCCTTGTGGGCGCGGGTCTGTTGCCCACCCTGGGCATACATCACCACAACAAATACAATGCCTACTGCCTTGCCGATGACATAATGGAGCCATACCGCCCCTATGTAGATATAACCGTGAAACGCATCATAAAAGAACACGGCATAGGTGTGAAATTAACTCCCGAAATAAAACGGGAACTGCTCTCGATAGCCACCACCGAGGTAAAAATAGCCGGTCATCGCAGTCCGCTCATGGTTGCCGTGGAAACCACCACATCGTCGCTGCGCAAGTGTTTTGCTGGCGAAGGGCGCAAACTGGTCTACCCGGAGTTGTAGAAAATGGACCGATTCAGCGAATACCGGGTTATGTGGGTTATGGTTTTCTTTGATTTGCCCACCGAAACAAAAAAAGAGCGCAAAATGGCCGCCAAGTTTCGGAAAGACATCATGGGTGACGGGTTCACCATGTTCCAGTTCTCTATTTATATAAGGCACTGCGCCAGTGCCGAGAACGCCCGAGTGCATATCAATAGGGTAAAAAATATGCTCCCCGAATCGGGGAAAGTTGGAATTCTTTGCGTAACCGACAAGCAATTTGGAACAATGGAACTGTTTTTTGGGCAAAAAAGTAAGCCTCCCGAATACGGTGGGCAGCAACTTGAATTATTCTAAAATAGGGAATCCACTCTTACGAGTTAAGATTCCCTATTTTTGTAACACATTTTTTAATTTCAAAATACTTGTGTAATTTGCTAATTAACAGCATTTTGCAAACAATCTGTTGTGTTACGAGTACAAAGATA
>DCGA01000162.1:0-1459 GCA_002314465.1 bacterium UBA1790
GTGTGCCACGAGGGCGACTACCTCACTTTTACCTCTACAGGAGCATCAACCATCGCGCTTGTCAACAAAAACAGAAACGCTCCCCATGTCGAATACAGCCTCGACGACGGCGACACATGGACCACATGGGACTACAGCGCTATCAGCCTTGCCGACGGCAAGAAGGTGCAGATGCGTGGCAACAATCCCAACGGATTCAGCAATCCCACAAACGAGTATAGCTCTGTACCCTATTCAGCATTCAAGATCACCGGCAGTGTTGCGGCAAGCGGCAGTATAATGAGCCTTATCGACGGGCACGGAACAACAAAGACCATCCCTAGCATGTCGTGCTTCAAGAGTTTGTTCTACGGTTGCTCGACGCTGACAACAGCCCCCGCGCTGCCCGCAACCACGCTTACCGATGATTGCTATTATGCAATGTTCGAAGATTGCAAATCGCTCACACAGGCGCCTGCGCTGCCCGCCGACTCGCTCGCCGAGTATTGCTATGGCCGAATGTTCCTCGGTTGCGTGGCGCTCTCAGCCGCTCCCGAGTTACCCGCAACCAAGCTTGCCTTATGTTGCTACAGAAACATGTTCAATGGTTGCAAATCCCTCACAACAGCGCCCGAACTGCCTGCGACCACGCTTGCCGAGGACTGCTATGAGGGAATGTTCGGCAATTGCAAATCACTCACCGCAATGCCACAACTGCCTGCGACCAAGCTCGCCGATGGTTGTTATTACAACATGTTCAGCAATTGCAGTTCGCTCAAGCAGACTCACGCGCTGCCCGCCGACACGCTCGCCAATAGTTGCTATTACGCCATGTTCGCCGATTGCATATCGCTCAAGCAGGCGCCCGATATTCTCGCAACCACGCTCGCCGAGGAGTGCTGCGCCAATATGTTCCACTATTGCGATTCTCTCGTCGTTGCACCCTCCCTGCCCGCGACCAAGCTCGCCAAGGCTTGCTATAACAGCATGTTCTCTAATTGCATATCACTCGTCACAGCACCCTCCCTGCCCGCCGACTCGCTCGCCGAGGATTGCTACAAAGACATGTTCTTCTGTTGCAAATCCCTCACTTCGCCACCACAACTGCCTGCGACCAAACTTGTCTATGGCTGCTATAACAGCATGTTCTACCTTTGCACATCGCTCACCGCGGCACCCGCGCTGCCAGCCGACTCGCTTGCCGAGTATTGCTACCAGGGCATGTTCTACGAATGCTCTGCGCTCAGTAAAATAGAGGTAAACTTCACCGAGTGGTCCAGCGCAACCAATGTATGGCATTACAACGTGGCTGCAACAGGCGAATTCATCTGCCCCAGTTCTCTGCCTCAAACACGAGGATACAGCTACATACCCGAGGGATGGACAATTACAGTCAAGGCACCGGCTCACAAAACCGGCGATGTGAACGGCGACGGAGATGTAGATGTCGTAGACATCAACTGCATCATCGACATCATGC
>DCGA01000162.1:1493-4072 GCA_002314465.1 bacterium UBA1790
ATAGCCCCTACCGCAATGCTGCCGACGTGAACGGCGACGGCGCGGTCGACATCGTGGACATCAACTGCGTTATCCAGATTCTGCTGGGAGAGTAACCGACAACTAATAATTATAACCTCATATTCATTCCCGTTATGAAACAGAAATTACTACAACGCATCACTGCATTACTGCTCGCCATGCTCGTGCTGCCTCAGGCGGCATGGGCACTCCGGGGCAGCGGAACCTTGAGCGACCCTTACAAGGTAGAATACGGTGCCGATTTAGCCACCATTCGTATCGAAATCTCCCAAGGAAAATGGAAGGACCGTGTCCATATTGACCTCGTTAACGACATCGTACTTTCCGATGGTTTCCAACCACTTGGCACAACCGACTATCCATTTACAGGAGTTTTTTTCGGTAACTGGCACAATATTCGCTTCTCTAATGTCCACTACACCTCGGGTAATTTTGGAATTTTTGCTGTAACACATGATGCACAAATCATGAGATTTACCGTATCGGGCACCATAACTTCGAGCACCAGCGGCTTGTCCAATATTGGCAGCGTAGTGGGCAGAGCAAGAGCTGGTACATTTTTGGATTTGGTTCAATCAAGCGTGAATATAAATATTAACGGTGTGGCTCAAAGCCATATTGGAGGTCTTGTGGGTCAATATGAAGATGAATCTACAATAGGTCGAGAAATAAAACTGTGCCAATACAGTGGTGTCATCAATGCCGGTACCAGCACCAACTGCATAGGAGGTATTTTGGGCTATGCCGGTAACAACACCCATTTATACATTGAAAATTGCAGTAGCATAGGCTCAATTTACTCAACCGGCTCGGGACCCACAATGGGAGGTATCCTGGGATACAACAACAATGAAAACCACAATTTTGGCGGCATTAGATACTGTTTTAGTAGTTGCGGCCTTCACTACAAAGGCAGTAACGAGAACGTGAGCGGTATAGCCGGCCGAATAAGAAACGACGCAAGCAAAATCGTCAATAACTATGCCTTTACCGACTCGTGCGGAGGAAAGTTGTTCAACACCGATACTGACGCATCGTTTGCTGAGTCTAACGAACTCGTTACCTTCGCACAGTGCAAGTCGGGATATGTCACTTACCAACTGAGTCTTGGACCGAGATACGATTTAAGTACCACCGCTTGGAAACAAAGACTTAACAGCACCGACTTCCCCATACTGTGGTATTATACAAATAGAAATCCCTGGTACACTGTCTACAAGATACAAGACAAGAAATGTGATGGAACTACCGATTACGGCGAACCCTATTATTCCAATACTACAAACTATGTCAAACACCACACCGGCACGTGGGTAGAAAGGATAGAACCCACCTGCACCACAGACGGTAACATACGCTATTATCACTGCAACGACTGTGGCAAGAACTTTAGTAGCGAAACCGCCACAAACGAGACAACCGACATAACCCTCCCTGCTCTGGACCACATGACAGCGACCATCTTTGCGTGGAGCGACGACGCACATAGCGCAACTTGCACCGAAAAATGTATTCGTTCGGGCTGCACAAAAAGCGCAAGCGCCACTGCCACCTATCCCGACGGCGGCATTACACGCACCCTGGTTAGCGCTGCCACTTGCTCGGCGAGGGCGTCCTACAAGTACCGCGCAACATGCACCGTAAACGGAAACAAGTACGACGACTGGAAGACCGTGAGCGAGGGCGACAAACTCCCGCATAACTTCTCGGGAGGCGAGTGTACAGTGTGCCACGAGGGCGACTACCTCACCTTCACTTCTACAGGATCATCAACCATCGCGCTCACCAACCAGAACAGCAATGCTCCCCATGTCGAATACAGCCTCGACGACGGCAGCACATGGACCACATGGGACTACAGCGCCATCAGCCTTGCCAAAGGCGAGAAGGTGCAGATGCGAGGCGTCAATCCCAACGGATTCAGTAATCCCGAAAACCTTGACAGCAATGTGCCCTATTCATACTTCACAGTCTCTGGTCGTCTTGCTGCAAGCGGCAGTTTGATGAGCCTTATCGACGGCCACGGCACACAAAAGGTTATCCCCAGCAAGTCGTGCTTCAAGAGTTTGTTCTACGGTTGCTCGACGCTGACAACAGCCCCCGCGCTGCCCGCAACCACGCTCGCCGAGAATTGCTATTCGAGCATGTTCCGCTATTGCATGTCACTTACTGAAGCACCCGAACTGCCCGCAACCAAGATGGCGAATTCTTGCTACCAACAGATGTTCTCCGATTGCTAAAATCTCGAACAGGCACCCGCGCTGCCAGCAACCACGCTCGATGACAATTGCTACGATAGCATGTTCAGCAGTTGCACAGCGCTCACACAGGCACCCGCATTACCCGCCGACTCGCTAGCCAAGTTTTGCTACCAATACATGTTCCGCAGTTGTACAGCGCTCACACAGGCGCCCGAGCTGCCCGCCAAGTTGCTCGCCCGTTATTGTTATAATGCAATGTTCAACAGTTGTACAGCGCTCACACAGGCACCCGAGCTGCCCGCAACCAAGATGGATGATTATTGCTACACCAGCATGTTCAAGGGTTGCACAGCGCTC
>DCGA01000141.1:0-1795 GCA_002314465.1 bacterium UBA1790
GGTTTTCTCCCTCATTATTATATTGTGGACGATACTGAGGACGCTGGTTGTAACCGCCCTGCTGATAGTCGTTTTCACCATTGAAACGTGGACGCTGCTGATAACCACCACGCTGCTGATAGCCGCCGCGCTGCTGGTAACCACCCTGCTGGCGATAACCGCCCTGGCGCTGCTGGTAGCCGGTGTTCTGGTAGCCCTCGGTGCGCTCACCCTGCTGGGGTGCGCCCTGAGCTTGTTCGGTTGCATTTTCATTCACAGCATCGGGAGCGTTGTAACGCTGCTGGTAGCGCGGTTGATAACCGCCGGGACGCTGCTGGTAACCACCCTGGCGCTGCTGATAACCGCCACGCTGCTGGTAACCGCCGCGCTGCTGATAGCCGCGCTGCTGGTAACCGCCCTGACGCTGCTGATAGCCACGCTGCTGGTAACCACGTTGTTGATAACTTCCTTGATAATCAGTTGATTCTCCGTTTCCTTCGCTGTTGTGAGATTCTTGCGAATAGTTTGATCCCTCAAATTGAACCTGGCTATTGGTTTCTTCAAGGCCAGACTTCACATCACCGATGCGAGGTCTTTTGGGTTTCTTTTCAAAATTCTCTTCCATACTTTTATTGTTTTTCTTGTGTACTTTTGGCCTCGCGGCCGTCTTATATAAGTTGATAATTTAGATGCAAGCAAAAAACTGTAATTGTGTTCAGCACAACTTTTGTACAAAGATACAAAAAAACTTGTATAGCAATGTATAAATATCTCTATATTAAAGCATTTTTAACTAAATTTGTCACTGAACAAACTTGTTTAGCACCCTTTGCACGCATTCGCGCACTTCGCGGCACTGTTCGGCAGTGAGGCGAGGATGGTCATAACCTATGTTGAGCGCACTGTCGTTGAAGATGACGGCATATTCCATGCACGACGCCATGTAAGTACCCCTGAACGACGGGTGGCACTCGTCGTTGTGCAACAGACCGGCAAGTTCCTTGCCACCGCGTTCATAGAAGTCCTGGTTGCCCAGTCCCACGGGACACAACGTGATGCCACATTCCTGTGCCAGAGCCAGGCAGTTACGGTACAAAATCTCGTTCTGCTCGGTGTACTTGTCAAAGGCAGTGCTGTAGCCCCAGTTCATCGTGAGGATAATCTGCACATCGGGATTGGGACAGTTGCGCCTGATGTAGTCGACCCACTGGTGAACCGACTGGCGGAACCACTCAAAGTTGGCACGCGGCAAGCGGCTCTGCTCTTGCAGCACGATGTGCGTCCACGCATGGTTGCGCACCTTGTACTTGGCTGTGTAATTGCCCTTTTCGTTAACCGAGTCACCCTCCTCCCAGTGGCGCAGCAGGGTGCGTCCCAGCAGGGTGTGCATGGTCCAGCGGGCATCCTTGCCGCGCTCGGCTGCAATGCTGTTGAACACCGAGTCCTGCTTGTTGACATAGATGAGGCTATTGTTAATCGACAGCACATCTACACGGGTAGGTACATAACGCGGTTTCACTATATAGGCCGGATAGGTCACGGGGCGTGCGAGAATAGAATCTTGCGCGGGCGAGTGCTGCATTTCCTGCGGAATCTTGGACTCGGGCTGTGCCGACACAACCATCCAAGCCATTGCTACGAGCAATAAACCGAACAGACGCTTCATGTTTTTATATTATGGTTATTAATAGCCTGTGTAACTGTGAGGTGTAATAGCCTTGAGTTCGGCCTTTACCTCGTCGCTCACGTCGAGAGTCTCGACAAACGCCGCAATGCTCTGTGCATCGACAACGGCATTGGTGCGAGTGAGAGCCTT
>DCGA01000141.1:1829-5428 GCA_002314465.1 bacterium UBA1790
CTCGTAGGGCTTAGGGTAGCCTTCGCGACGCAAGATGGTCTGCATTGCCTCGGCAACGACACTCCAAGTGTTGTCGAGATCGGCATTGATGGCGTCCTCGTTAAGGATGAGTTTGTTAAGTCCCTTGAGCGTGCTGGCAAGTGCAATCATAATGTGGCCGAAGGGCACACCCACGTTGCGCAGCACGGTACTGTCGGTGAGGTCGCGTTGCAGGCGGCTCACGGGCAGTTTGTGAGCCAGGTGCTCGAGCACAGCATTGGCAATACCCAGGTTACCCTCGCTGTTCTCAAAGTCGATGGGGTTAACCTTGTGGGGCATGGCGCTTGACCCCACCTCGCCGGCCTTAATCTTCTGCTTGAAGTAGTTCATAGAGATATACATCCACACATCGCGGTCAAGGTCGATGAGGATGGTGCCTATGCGCTTGAGTGCATCGAAGAGCGCCGCAAGATTGTCATAGTTGGAAATCTGTGTTGTCCATTCCTCACGCACGATACCCAGGTTCTCGGCAAGGAAAGTGCGGGCAAAGGCACGCCAGTCATAGTCGGGGAACGCAATGAGATGGGCATTGAAGTTGCCTGTTGCACCGCCGAATTTTCCGCTCACGGGTACAGCCTTGAGTTGGGCAAGCTGCTGCTCCAGACGGTAGGCAAACACGCGAATCTCCTTGCCCAGGCGTGTGGGCGATGCGGGCTGTCCGTGGGTCTTGGCAAGCATGGGAATCTCCTGCCACTCGTCGGCGTGGGCATTGAGCCAGTCAATCACCTCTTGCAAAGCGGGAATTATTGTCTCCTCTACAGCGTCCTTGATAGACATGGGCACCGATGTATTGTTGATGTCCTGGCTGGTGAGCCCGAAGTGGATGAACTCCTTGAACTGTTCAAGGCCGAACTGGTCGAATTTCTCCTTAAGCAGATACTCCACAGCCTTGACATCGTGGTTGGTAACCGACTCGATGTCCTTGACACGCTGGGCGTCCTCAAGGGTGAAATTGCGGTAAATGTCGCGAAGCTGCTCGTGCACTCCGGCAGGCACATCCTTCAACTGAGGGAGGGGCAAGCGGCACAATGCCAGGAAATACTCTACCTCTACTTTAACACGATACTTGATTAAAGCCGCTTCAGAGAAATAACGGCTCAACACATTGGTCTTACTACAATAGCGGCCATCGATAGGCGATACCGCTGTGAGGGGACTTAGATTCATATGATAGCAAAAAAGTTAAATTTTCCCTTTTATGGTGCAAAGTTACTCAAGAAAGTGCATAGAAACAAATTTTATAGACGATAAAACCATGTATTATTAAACATATAATATAAAAAAAGATGGCGACGCTTCACAGCGGCGCCATCTCCTTCACATTATTTAATTATGTGCCCTAGGAAAAAATGATTACGCAAAATTATATATATATTTCTTTTTATGCAAATAATAATACAATAGACAAATTCTATCAATATTGTACACCTTTATCTTTCAAGCATTTACATAAAAATGAAAATTTATTCTTAACATCTTTTATATTTCTCCTGAGCTCTCCGCGCCCGTTTTTTACCGAAAAGGTGCGAGAATCCGACTCCATCATGAGCGATAATTGTTCGCCCGAAATCCTAAAATAGACACTAACGCGACGAACGTTTCCATTCTTGAAACGCAGTGTGTGCGCGTCTCCGCGGCCTGGCCGCTCCTCGCACTGTAATGTCACCGTTTTACCATTAACCAACCTGAACGAAACCTCGTCGTCACGGTCCATGGAGATGTTCCCTTCCTCAAGGGTAAGCCCAAGCATCACGACATTCTCGCCATTGCCATCAACGCCGGCAACAAGGCATGCACGGCATGCGTTGAAATAGTTGTCGTAGAGCGTCACCAGCTCGGTGCGCACATCCTCGCGCGCAAGCCCCGTGCCTGCCCATAGAGGGTTCACCCACAGTGTTGCAAAAACGGACAAAGCAACTATTCGAAACAATGCATTCATCTTATACATATTGCAAATTTAGGGAAATTTCCCGTGCGAGCAACATTATTCTAAAGAAAAACCGCGGAGATAACGCATAGAGGTGTTACAGGGCAACGCCATAGACATGCTTTATCTCCTCCATCACAAACGTGCTCTCCAGTGTACCGAGCATGGGCAATTCGCCCAGTACATTGAGCACAAACTCCTGGTAGTACTTCATGCCGGGAGAGTGTACCTTGAGCAGGTAGTCAAATTTTCCCGAGATGTTATAGCACTCGGTCACCTCGGGGATTTCCATAATGGTGCGGCAAAACTCCTGCGCCACCTTTTTATTAAGAGGTGACAGTTTCACGCTACAGTAAACCACGAAGCCCTTATTGAGTTTCTCGGCGTCGAGCACCGTGATATAGCGTTTGATATACCCCTCGCGTTCAAGGCGTTTGGTGCGTTCATACACAGGTGTGGTGCTAAGGTGAACCTTGGCCGAGAGTTGCTTGGTGGTGAGGCGTGCATCTTGCTGCAAAGCCCTCAGGATAGCGATGTCGGTGTCGTCGAGATGCTCTTTTTCGGGCATTCTTGACTGCGAAAAGTTATTTTTTTCTATCATAACCGAATTTTTAGTCTGTTCGTAGTTAATATTTTCTATAATCAAGTGCAAAGTTAACATAATTATCTAAACTTTCCAATTCTTCTTGGATGTTTTTTCTACCCATCGTAACTTTGCAGCAGAAAAACAAAAAACAATACAACTATGGCAAATTCAAAATTACATCTCGAAACACTCGCACTACACGTAGGCCAGGAACAGGCCGATCCCACAACCGATAGCCGCGCAGTACCCATCTATCAAACCACATCCTATGTGTTCCACAACAGTCAGCATGCAGCCGACCGTTTCGGACTTAGAGATGCCGGCAACATCTACGGCCGACTCACCAACAGCACCCAAGACGTACTCGAGCAGCGCATCGCCGCACTCGAGGGCGGTGTTGCAGCCCTGGCAGTGGCCAGCGGTGCGGCAGCCGTAACCTACTCACTGCAGAACGTGCTGCAAAACGGTGACCACGTCATTGCCGCCGACAACCTCTATGGTGGTTCCTACAACCTTATCACGCACACACTGAGCACACAGGGCGTTGAGTACAGCATTGTCAACGTGAACGACCTGCAGGCGCTTGAAACTGCTATAAAGCCTAATACTAAGGTCATCTACGCCGAGACCTTCGGCAACCCCAACAGCGATGTCACCAACCTCGACGCTATAGCCGAAGTAGCCCATCGACACAACGTGCTCTTCATCGTCGACAACACCTTTGCACCCATCCTGATTCGTCCTATCGAGCACGGNNAGACCTTCGGCAACCCCAACAGCGACGTCACAAATCTTGATGCTATTGCCGAAATCGCACACCGCCACGGAATCCTGTTTATTGTCGACAACACGTTTGCACCCCTGCTCATCCGCCCGCTTGAGCACGGAGCCGACGTCGTGGTGCACAGCGCCACCAAGTTCATAGGAGGCCACGGAACATCGCTGGGAGGCGTGATCGTTGACGGCGGAAAATTTGACTTCAAGGCACATGCCGACCGCTACCCCACTCTTGCCCATCCCGACCCGTCGTACCACGGAGCTGTATTT
>DCGA01000141.1:5482-6094 GCA_002314465.1 bacterium UBA1790
CCGTCATCCTTCGCGACACCGGTGCCGCCATCTCTCCGTTCAACGCGTGGGTGCTGTTGCAGGGAGTGGAATCACTGCCGCTCAGAATAGAGCGACATGTTGCCAATGCGCTCAAGGTCGTGGAATACCTCAACAGTAATCCCAAGGTGAAGAGCGTGAGCCACCCCGCACTTGAGTCTCACCCCTACCACACATTGTATGAGAAATACTTCCCCAATGGGGCTGGCAGCATCTTCACCTTTGAGATTAATGGAACGCAAGACGACGCATGGCGATTCATCGACTCGCTCAACATATTCTCACTGCTCGCCAATGTTGCCGACGTTAAGTCACTCGTTATCCATCCCTACACTACCACACACAGCCAACTGGCACCCGACGAACTGGAGGCACAGCACATCACACCCACAACGATAAGGCTCAGTATAGGCGTGGAGCACATCGACGACATCATCGACGACCTGAAGCAGGCATTTGACAAAATATGATTGACGTCTATCAATTTTCTGTAAAAGCCACATATACATCACAATAGCCTTCGTGCCCAGCACTAAAATGACACGTTCCTTAAAAAAAATCGCAAAAAAGTTTGCACAGTTCAAATAAAAGCAC
>DCGA01000113.1 GCA_002314465.1 bacterium UBA1790
GAAGAGCCTCGAGTATAAGAAACAGTTGATTCTTGCCCAGAACAAGGAAGTGGATGTGACCAACTTTGAGGCAAAGATTGAAGACTTCAAAAGCAAGTTTGGTCGTCACTACGAACTTGCGTCAAAGAAGTTTGGCGATGCAATTAAGCAGATAGACGATACTATCGCCAAGTTGCAGAAGATGAAGGAAAACCTCCTGGGCTCGGAGAACTACCTGCGTCTTGCAACAGAGGATACCGAAGCGTTGAGTATCAAGAGGCTAACACGTGGTAACCCCACGATGAAGGCAAAGTTTGACGAGGCTCGCAAGGCCGCCGAAGACGCAGAGGCAACCGAGTAAATACAGGTTGAATACAGGCTATAATAATAGAGGTCTCGCCGTGGTGGTGAGACCTCTATTGTTTTTATAGCAGTTTCTATTTCCCTTCTTTATTTTTTCTTGGGTTTCTTGGCGAGGAATGCGTCGATAGCAGCAGCCATCGAGGGTGTCTCGGGCGATGTGGTGACGTCGAGGCGCAATCCTGCATCCTTTACGGCTTCGATGGTGGGCAGGCCCATGGCGCCAATGGCGATGTCGCCCTGCTCGAAGTCGGGGAAGTTGCTCACGAGAGACTTAACTCCCGCGGGGCTGAAGAATGTGAGCATGTCGTAGTCGAGCTTCTCCTCGGGGGTGAAGTCGTTGCTCACTGTGCGGTACATGATTGCCTGGGTGTACTGCAAACCGGCCTCGTCGAGTGCACTTGCCTTGGTGTCGTCGTGAGCGTCGCTCACGGGCATGAGGTATGTTTCTTTGTTGTGCTTCTGGATGAGGGGGATGAGCCCCTGTATCTTACCTGTCTCGCTATAGAAGATTTTGCGCTTGCGGTACACGATATACTTTTGCAGATAATGCGCGATTGTCTCGCTGATGCAGAAGTACTTGAGAGTTTCGGGTACATTATAGCGAGTCTCCTTGCAGAGGCGGAAGAAATGATCTATCGCAGTGCGAGCAGTAAAAATTATTGCTGAGTAGTCGGGAATCTGAATCCTTGACTGGCGGAATTCCTTTGCCGAAAGTCCTTCAACCTTGATGAATGGACGGAACACAACTTCAACACCATACTTGGTTTCCAGGTCAAAATAGGGCGACTTGGCTGCCGTGGGGCGTGGTTGTGATACGAGTATTCTTTTTATGGCCACTTAGTCCTAAATTATTAATTAATCAAAATGTAAAAACTGTACATAAATAAACCGTTCCTGCGCTTAACAAAACGAGGGGAACGATTTCCACGCNNGTACAAAATAAAATAGACAAGTGACGGAAAATTGGTGTAAAAAATTCTAAAACCCTTTGAAATAAAGGAAATTCGGCACAAAATGTACAATATTACAGCGATAATCACGAGATTTTTGCTCGACATGGGGTAGACCAGCAAGAGTCCCACGACGGGTATGAGAAGTATGCCCAACAGTGAGTGCGCGGCCTTGAATCCGTCGCTCCACAGCTTGGTGGCAACGCCGTCGGCAAAGACTTGTCCCACCACGGTGTAGACCAGCAGTTGCAGCAGGTAGAAAGCCATGGCAATGCCGGCGAAGAGTGCGGTGTGGGCAAAGATGCTGCCGTGTAGCACGGCGCTGAGCGATGGCACGAAACGGTCGATGGCAAAGAATGCCACGATGCCCTCGAGCACGCATGTGCAGATGGTGAGTGCGGTGAGAATCTGTGTCTCGTTGATGGTGCGGTCTTCAAATGCGTTCTCCCTGCGTCGCACCGAGAAGAGGTTGTGGGCAAACTGCTCGATGTACTTGTAGCCCGTGCGGTAACTCACCACGACCAGGAACAGAGCCATCAGCAGCATCGACATCGTGCCGGTGTCGTGCAGGGGCGACGACAGCGGTTTGCCGGGCTCACTGCCCTGCGGCACCTCCAGGGAGGGGAGCGCCTGCAGCGAGTTGTGCTGCACGGTGTCGCCGGGTTCGGGTTGTGGGAAACCGTCGGTGTATTGCGGGGCATAGTAAACCGCAACGCTATCGACCGCTTGTTGTATGTTGGCTATTGAATCGGGCATTCAGTTATTTGTTCAATCGTAAAACTTGGTGTCGCTCGCGGGTACCCCCTCGGCAAGTTGTTTCTCGATGGCTTCGACGGCCTCGAGCGGGGTGGCTGCAACGGTCCACAGCACCGAGTGGGTGTGCTTCATGAAGCCCTGGTCGACGCTGCGGTTAAGCATCTCGACGAGTGGCGTGTAGTATCCGTTGGTGTTGAGCAGGATGATGGGCTTGGTGATGATGGCGAGTTGGCGCCAGGTGATAACCTCGAGGAGTTCTTCCATGGTGCCGCATCCGCCGGGCAGTGCCACTACGGCATGCGACAGGTTGTTCATCATCTCCTTGCGCTCGTGCATGTCGGCAGTGATGATTTCCTCCGATACGCGGTCATATCCCCATTTGTTGTCGACCATGAACTTGGGAATCACGCCTGTAACGTGTCCGCCGGCATCGAGAACGCCGTCGCTCACGCTGCGCATGAGTCCCATGCCGCCCGAGCCGTTGACACAGCCCCAGCCGTGCTCGGCCATGATGCGGCCCAGTTCGTAGGCTGCGTCGTTATACATGGTGTCGATGTTGGCGCTTGAAGCCGCGAAGACACATATTTTGCCTTTCTCTTGTTTCATGGTGCAAAGGTAGTGAATTTTTAGGACTGAAAGAAATAAAACAATCGATAATGTGCTTTGGGCGGGGGGATATAGTCTCCCACAGAGACACAGAGTCCACTGAGTTTTTTATACTTACTACGGATTTATCTGATTAAACTGATTTTTGGCTTCGCGTGGGTGGATATGGCCTCGCGCAGAACCCGCGGAACTCGCGGATTTTTTTTGACTAAAAGGACATAAAGACTATAATGCTTCGCGATGGGATCTTTAGACAGAAGAACATAAGGGCTGGTGAGGGTGATATAAGAACATAAGAAAGGTTTAACAACGGATTTAGCTTATTATATAGGGGTAATGCTTTTGCCCTTTCAGGGCGTGGGGGTGTGTGGTGCTGTTTACCCAGGGCGTTGCCCTGGGCTGGAAGCGGCATTGCCCTTTCAGGGCGCTATTTTTTGTGGTTTTTGGCTGAAAAGGCTATAAATGATTTTGTTTAATCTGTGGTTGGATTTTGACGGAGGAGGGTGTGGGTGTTGCGGGTGATGATGGCGGTTAGTTCGCCGGGGGTGAGGTTGAGGGTGTGTGCCATTGCTGCGATGATTTGCTCTATGGGTAGCGTTGACTCGTCGGTCTCGGCGAGTATGCGGTCGAGCGGTGTGGCTCGCAGTGCCTCGGGATTAAAGTGTTCGCCGAACGAGAGGTAACAACCGGCATTGATGAGGGTGTGTGCAACGTTGGCATTGCCGCGCATGCCATGAATGATGAGTGATGTGCCCGCAGGCGAGAGGCGTCGCCACACAGTGATGAGCTGCTGTGACGACCTCACCATGTGGGCTATGACTGGTTTGCCGAGTTCTTTTGCGAGGGAGATGTGCTGGAAGAAGAGCAGTTCTTGTTCGCCAACGGATGCTCCGCGCAGAGTGTCGATGCCGGTCTCGCCCACGGCTACCACCTGTGGGTGAGATGCGGCGCGTGTGAGCGCGTCGAGCGAAGAGGGTACTTGGCTCCAGGGATGATGCCCTACACTATAGAGCAGTCCCGGTTGCGGGGCGAAAAGATGAGGCTCGACGCTGATAATGGCATGGGGGGCGTCGAGACGGTGGGTGTGGATGTCGATAACAGGAGTCATGGCACGGGGTCGTATCCGCTGCCGCCCCAGGGGTTGCAGCG
>DCGA01000112.1:0-3395 GCA_002314465.1 bacterium UBA1790
TTAGAGTAGAACAGGATACCACCCTTGGGAAGAACTGTCTCGGGAAGAGCGTTCTCTACGTCGGGGTCGGTATAGAGGTACTTGTTGCTTGAACGAGTGATAGCGTCCTCGGGGTCAATACCTGCGCGGTAAGCCTTAGCCTGGTTAGAGTTGTCGAGAATGTAGTGGTTAGTCTCGGCACCAGTGTAACGGAACGCACCCAGGAAGTTGAAGTCAAGGTTCTGCTTCTCCTTCTTGATAGCCTTGATGTTGAGTTCGCCCTGGAACTTAACATCGGTAACGCCTACGTCCATGTAGTTGTTCTCAAGCTCGTTGAAGATATTAAAGTCGGTGTAGTTGCGACGATAATAAGCGTTGGGATCAAGAGTACGGGCAGTATTGAGCGCGTAGCTGTAGGGGTTGATATCGAAGTCACGGCGAACCTCACCGTTTACAACGTCGATGTCGCGGCTCAGAGTACCGGGAGCTCTCTGCTTACGATAGCTGTCGCTGTTGAGCAACTTAATCTTGATGCGGTCGGTGAGCTGGTAGCTTGCATTACTATTAAAGGTGTAACGCTCAACGCGGCTTGACTTATACCAACCGGGATCGTTCATGATAGAGATTGAAGAATAGAACTGGCCCTTGTCGGTACCACCGCTAACACTGAGAGCGTGGTTCTGCATAACGTTGTCGTTGAACAGGAGGTCGAACCAGTCGGTATTGCGGTACTCAGCCTCACGCAGGTACTCGTTCATGGCTGCGCGAGTGTTGGGCAGCGCATAAGTACCGGTGATGGGATCGTACTGAGTCATGAGGTTGTACATACGGCCGTATACACCGCTTGAAGAACCATTGGCCAGCGAAGCGAACTCGAGCCAACCCTTCTGCTCCATCTCCTTGTAGATTGACATCTGCTCCTGAGAGTTAGAGATGTTGTAATCGCGGTAGTTGGGCTTGAGGCGGTAAGTGAACTCACCGGTGTAGTTAAGAGAGGTGTGTCCCTTGCGACCCTGCTTGGTAGTGATGACAATCACACCGGCGTTAGCCTTGGCACCATAGATAGAAGTTGCCGAACCATCCTTGAGGATGTCGAAACGCTCGATATCGTCGGCGTTAAGACCGGCAACCGCAGATGCGATAAGTGTAGTAGCGTCACCACTCGAGAGGTCATCGGCACTAATCTCGACGTTATCCTCGAGAATCACACCGTCGACAACCCAAAGGGGCTTAGAGTCACCGTAGATAGAAGTAGCACCACGCACGCGGATTTTAGGCGCTGTACCGAAAGTACCGGTAACGTTAGACACCTGGACACCTGCAGCACGGCCTTCAAGACCACGGCTGACGTCGGCAACACCCGAAAGTTTAGCCTTGTCGGCGCTGACACTAGAAACCGAACCAGCGACCATACGCTTGTCGACGTTCTGATAACCTGTACCGATTACCTCAACGCCTTCGAGCTGTACGCCACCAGCAGGCTTAAGATTAATAACCATACCACTCTTACCTGCAGCATCAACGTCCTCGTAACCGATGTACTTAACGATGATGTGAGCGCCGTTGGGCACAGTAAGAGTAAACTTTCCGTCGATATCGGTAGAAACACCATTAGAAGGTTTGCCCTTCTGATGAACAGTTGCTCCGATAACAGCTTCATTGTTCTCGTCAAAAACAGTACCGCTAACCTTTACCTGTGCGGCAACGGCCAGAGAAACTACAGAGAGTACAATGAGCAAAAGTAACTTTTTGAGACTCATAAGCACTGATTTAATATTATTGTTTTTGTTTATTTTTCTAATATAATGTCAGTACCTACTACGCTGATAGACAAATACAAAGGCCATCGCCCCACCCCATACTTATGGGTGATAAACAGAGCGTTGGTCTTCTTAGTATTGGTCTAATCTATATAAGCAGGTTCTTAACGTTAAATAGTATTTCAACTGCAAAATTAAAAAAAATAATTGAAAATCACAATATTTTGTGTTAAAAAAGCACCATACAAATAGTGAATGTAAAGAATGTAAGTTTTAAGCGGCATTTTGCTTAACATTTTGCTGTCGATTGTAGAACCATCCGTTTGCAGAATACGAAACGACGGAAGCATCACACCTTCCGTCGTTTTTCAATACGCTAAATTTCAGCCATTTACATTAGCAGCAAGAGCCTGCCACAGAGGATCATCGGGCACGGGAGCAGTAACATCAACTGTAACTCCGCTCACCGGATGGGTGAAATGGATGCGATGGCTCTGCAGGGAGATACCGCCGTCGGGGTTACTGCGCGGAGCCCCATACTTGAGGTCACCCTTGATGGGGCACCCTACTGCCGAGAGTTGGGCACGAATCTGGTGCTTGCGGCCGGTGATGAGTTCAATCTCGAGCAGATGGTAATTGTCGCTGCTGGCAATGACGCGGTAGTTGAGTACCGCCTTGACGCTTCCCTGGGTGGGCGACGACGAAACATAGGTCTTGTTGTTGCGCTCGCGGCTTGTGAGATAGTGGGTGAGCGTGCCGGCGCCCTGTGGCGGGCGGTTCTTGACGATTGCCCAGTAGGTCTTGTGGACATCACCCTTGCGGAAGAGTTCGTTCATGCGCGAGAGGCCCTTGCTTGTGCGGGCAAAGATTACCAAGCCGCAGGTGGGGCGGTCGATGCGATGGGTGACTCCGCAGAACACATTGCCCGGCTTGTCGTATTTCTCCTTAATCCATTGCTTCACAATCTCTACCAGCGGGGTGTCGCCGGTGCGGTCGCCCTGTACAATCTCGCCGGCGGCCTTGTTTACAATTACTATGTGATTGTCCTCGTAAATTACTTCCATTTACACCTTATTATATATATAAGCACAAAAAACGTCCTTACGGGTACAAAATTACATAATTTATCCCAAAATGAGATGGAGAATTGAGCATAATTTAGTAACTTTGCGAAATAAGAAATACATCTATTACTAAATAACAATAAACAAACATTCAAACTATGGCAAATATTCCCGAGTTCAAGTATGCCCCCATGTTCCAAGTGGGCGCCGACAAGACCGAATACAGGCTTCTCACCAAGGAAGGTGTAAGCGTAGGCGACTTTGAAGGTAAAGAAATCGTTAAAGTCACTCCTGAGGCACTTGAAATGCTGGCACAACAAGCATTCCATGACGTAGAGTTCATGCTTCGCCGCGAACACAACGAGCAGGTTGCAAAAATACTGAGTGACCCCGAGGCAAGTGAGAACGACAAGTATGTAGCACTGCAGTTCCTCCGCAATGCCGAGACTGCAGCCAAGGGCGTACTCCCCTTCTGCCAGGACACCGGTACAGCAATTATCCACGGTGAAAAGGGCCAGCAAGTGTGGACAGGTTTTGAGGACGAAGAGGCTCTCTCTAAGGGTGTTTACAACACATTCACCCAGGACAACCT
>DCGA01000112.1:3439-3563 GCA_002314465.1 bacterium UBA1790
CCCTCAACATGTATGACGAGATCAATACCCGCTGCAACTTGCCCGCACAGATCGACATTGAGGCAGTTGAGGGTGCTGAATACCGCTTTGTAATGGTTGCAAAGGGCGGTGGCTCGGCCAACAA
>DCGA01000112.1:3640-4004 GCA_002314465.1 bacterium UBA1790
CTATCCAGAACGAGGGTACACTCCTCCCCTTCCTCGTAGAGAAGATGAAGAGTCTGGGTACTGCTGCTTGTCCTCCCTACCACATTGCATTTGTAGTGGGTGGTACCAGCGCCGAGAAGAACCTGCTCACAGTGAAGCTCGCTTCAATCAAGTATTACGACGAACTCCCCACCACAGGCGACGAGACCGGCCGTGCATTCCGTGACGTAGACCTCGAGAACAAACTCCTCGAAGAGGCTTACAAGATAGGTCTGGGCGCACAGTTCGGCGGTAAGTTCATGGCACACGACATCCGTGTGATACGTCTGCCCCGCCACGGTGCATCATGCCCCATCGGTATGGGCGTAAGCTGCTCGGCCGACCG